>JBHAET010000144.1:0-7157 GCA_041855705.1 Neisseriaceae bacterium | reverse complement strand
TGAACACCTTGCGAGCATTTTCAACGCCGCAGACGGGGATTTTTGACCAAAAATACCGCCGTTGCGTTAATTGTCAACAGACCCTAGTATACAAAAAAACCGCCCAGTGGGCGGTTTTTTTGTTGGCATTCGATCAGCCTTTGCGGGCCGGCAGTTTTTCTTTGATGCGGGCTGCCTTGCCGGTGAGGCCGCGCAGGTAGTACAGTTTGGCGCGACGAACGTCACCACGGCGTTTGACTTCGATTTTTTCCACAGCGGGTGAGTACAGCTGGAAGGTACGCTCCACGCCTTCGCCGCTGGAAATTTTGCGTACGATGAAAGAGCTGTTCAGGCCACGGTTGCGGCGGGCAATGACCACGCCTTCGTAGGCTTGCAAACGGGTACGGTTGCCCTCGGTTACCCGTACGGAAACCACCACGGTGTCGCCCGGTGCAAACTCGGGAATGTCTTTGTTCAGACGGGCGATTTCTTCCTGTTCCAGTTGCTGGATCAAATTCATTTTTCGTTCCTTAAGTTATGATGGGATGTCCCGTTCCTCTTGCTGTGCTGCCTGCAAGAGCCTGGACTCCTCTGGGGTTAGGGTGCGTGCCGCCAACAAGTCGGGGCGTCGCACCGCGGTACGCCACAGCGCCTGTTGCAGGCGCCATTGCGCAATCAAGCCATGGTTGCCGCTGCGCAAGACTTCGGGCACCGCATGGTTCAAAAATTCAACCGGCCGCGTGTAGTGCGGACAGTCCAATAAGCCGTTGGCAAACGAGTCTTCAGCTGCCGAGCGGCTGTCGCCCAATACGCCGGGCAACAGGCGCAATACGGCGTCCATCAGCATCATGGCGGGCAGTTCGCCGCCGGAAACCACAAAATCACCGACTGCAATTTCGGTCAGCGGATTGTGCTGCAAAATGCGTTCGTCTATGCCTTCGTAGCGGCCACAGAGCAAAATCAGCCCGGTCTCGGCGGCCAGTTCGTCCACCAGCTGATGGGTGAGCGGTATGCCCTGCGGGCTCAGGTATACCAGCCGTGCGTTCGGTGAACGCGTACGGGCTGCATCCAGAGCGGCCTGCAAGGGCGGGGCCATCATGATCATGCCCGGACCGCCGCCAAATGGCCGGTCGTCAATATAGCCGAGCGGGTTGTCGGCAAATTGGCGTGGATTGATGCTGTCAAACTGCCACAAGCCCTGACGCAAAGCGCGACCACTGACACCGTGCTCGGTGAGGGCGGCGAACATTTCCGGAAACAGGGTGATGGCTTGGATGTGCATCGGTTTCAGGCAGCCTGGGCGCGAATCAATAATCCAGGCCCCAGTCGGCATCAATGCGTTGCTGTTCCAGGCTGACCCGGTCGATGTATTGGCTGACAAACGGAATCAGTTTTTGGCCATGCTCGCCGTTGATGACCAATACGTCATGGGCGCCGGTTTCCATCAGTTTGACCACGGTACCCAGGCATTGCTGCTCACGGTTGTACACGCTCAGACCGACCAGGTCGGTCCAGTAATATTCATCGTCATCGGTGTCGGCAAAGTCGGCACGGTCGATTTCGATGGTGTAACCGCGCAGGGCAAAAGCCTGATCGCGGTCGTTGATGCCGTCAAAGCGCACATGCAGTTCGTCACCGTTGACTTTGGCTTCGGCCACCCGATAAACGCGGCTGCTGCCATCTTTGCTCAAGCGCCATTCCGGATAATCCAGCAGGCTGTCGGTGTATTCGGTGCTGACTGCGGCTTTAACCCAGCCTTTGACGCCGAAAACACCTTTGATGTAGCCCATGGCTACCCATTGTGCCGGTGTGTTCATGTGCGCTGCCGGGAGCTTAGGCGGCGGCTTTTTGTTCTTTGACCAGTTTGGCCACGGCGTCGCTCAGTTGGGCGCCTTGGCCAACCCAGTGGTTCAGGCGCTCGGCGTTCAGGCGAACGCGTTCTTGTTTTTCATTGGCAACCGGGTTGTAAAAACCGACGCGCTCAATAAAACGGCCATCACGGCGATTGCGTGAATCGGCCACCACGATGTTGAAGAACGGACGGTGTTTGGAACCACCACGGGCCAGACGGATCACTACCATTATGTATTTCCTTAAAAATCGGAGGGATTGGAAAATCAGTTGCTAACAAAACCGCTAATTTTAGGCGATATTGCCCAATCTTAGCAAGTGTTTATTGTGGTTGGGTGTCGGGTTCTGCCGTGCCGTCCACAATTTGCGGTTCGAGGCTGCCTGAAACGGTGCTGCCGTTGCCGCATCAGGCGTCTTGCAAGGGTTTTTCCACCAGGCAGATGCTGCTGTCGTCAGGGTCCTTGCGTATCGAGAAGCCCAGTTTGCGGGTCAGTTTCTGCATGCCGGTATTGGCGGTGAGGATTTCGCCGCGCATGGTTTTCAGCCCCTGGTGGCGGGCGGCATCAAACAGCAGGTTCATCATGATGTAACCGATGCCGTGTCCCTGCCATTGGTCGGAAACCGAAATGGCAAATTCGCACACTTCCATGTCGGGGTCGGTGGTGTAGCGGACGATGCCCAGAATGCTGTCCTCGGCTCCCGGATTTTCTTTGATCATCACCAGGGCGACTTCGCGGTCGTAATCCAGCTGGGTAAAGCGGACCAGCATGTTTTGCGACAATTGCTTGATGCTGGACATGAAACGGTTGTAACGGCTTTCGTCGGACATGTTCTGCACAAAAGTCTGTACCATGTCGGCGTCTTCCGGGCGCAGCGGGCGCACAAAAACCGGCGTCCCGTCTTTGAGCTGGGCTTCGGTTTCCAGAAAATGCGGGTAGGGCATAATCGCCATGTGGTCGTAGCGGCGGGGCAGCGGCTCATGGCCCGGATGCAGCACGATGCGGGCATCCAGTGCCATGACGCCTTCCGGGCTGACCAGGAACGGATCGATTTCGAGCTCTTCGATTTCCGGCAGCTCGCACACGATTTCCGAAATGCGCAACAGGGCATGGCGCAGGGCGATGAAATCCACCGGCGGCATGTTTTTGAACTGGCCCAAGGTGTGGCCGATGGCGGTGTTGCGGATCATGTCGTTGACCAGCATTTCGTTCAGTGGCGGTAAGGCAATGGCGCGTTTTTGCAGCAGATTGCCGGCCCAGCCGCCGGCGCCCAGGGTGATGACCGGGCCGAAAACCGGATCGCGCGCCACGCTGACCGACAGTTCGCGGGCGTGTTTTTGCTTGAACATCGGCTGTACGGTAATGCCGTTGATGCGGATGGGCGGCTCTGTTGTCTGGGCGGTGGCGATGATTTGGCGGTAGGTATCGCGCACTTCGGCTTCGGAGCCGATGTTCAAGCGCACACCGTCGATGTCGGATTTGTAAAACAGGTCGGGTGAATCAATTTTCAGCACCACGGGATAACCGATGCGGTTGGCGATGTCGCAGGCAGCCTCTTCGCTTTGCGCCAGCTGGGTGGGGTTGGTGTGAATGCCAAACAGGCCGAGCAGTTGTTTGGAAATGTTTTCCGGAATGATGTGTTCGCCGCTTTGCTTGAGAATTTCCAGCAGTTTGTGGGCGGTGTCGTAATCCGGTGCCAGCTGGGTGTCGGTCAGCGGTGCCGGGGTTTGCAGCAAAAGCTGCTGGTTGCGGTGGTATACCGCCAAACGCTTGAAAACCTCAATCGCCTGATCGGGCGAATTGAAGTGCACCCGCCGCGAGCGGGCGAACAGGGCACGGCTTTCCTGTACCTTGCTGTCGCCCAGCCAGGAGAGCAGCAGCGGTTTTTGGGTTTCGCTTTGCAACTGCACCATCATTTGTGCGGTGGCCAGATGATCGGTGCCTGGCTGGGGGGAGAACAACACCAGTACCCCGTCCACATTCGGGTCGTCCAGACACAGTTTCACCGCAGTGCGGAAGCGCAGCGGGCCGGCATCGCCAACAACATCAATCGGATTGGTGTGCGACCAGTTCTCCGGCAAGGCGGCATTGAGGGCAGCCAGGGTGTCGGCAGACAGCTGGGCCAGCGGCACCTTGAGTTCGTGAGCGGTGTCGGCTGCCAGTACCCCCATGCCGTAACCGTTGCAGATGATGGCCAGCCGCTCGCCGCTGCTGCGGTAGTTGGCGGCCAGAATTTTGACCGCCACAAACATTTGCGAAATTGAATTGACTTGCAATACGCCGGCACGCGCCAGGGCGCTGGAAAATACTTCGGCATTGTTCAGGGCGCGGCTGGCCTGCGTAAAGCCGACCACATGATCGTCATTGATGCCCGATTTGATGACCAGTACCGGTTTGGTGCGTGCGGCAGCCCGCAGCGCGCTCATGAACTGGCGGCCGTGGCTGACCTGATTGATGTGCAGCAAGATGGCGTGGGTGGCGCGGTCATTGACCAGATAATCCAGAATTTCGCCAAAATCAATGTCCCAGGTTTTTTCGCCCACCGACAAGACGGTGGAAAAACCGATGTCGCGGCTGTGGGCCCAATCCAGCATGGCGGTGCACAAGGCGCTGGACTGGCTGACCACGGCCAGATTGCCGGGGTGGATCTGGCCGCTGTAAATGCTGGCGTTCAAGCCGATGTTGGAGCGGATCAGGCCGAGCAGGCTGGGGCCCAGTACCCGTACCCCCAGTTTTTTGGCGGTAGCCACCGCTTTTTCCAGTACCGATCGGTCTTGCGGTTGCACGTTTTCCAGGGTTTTGACCAAAATCACATAGCGGATGCCGCTTTTGTGACATTCTTTGAAAATGGTTTTCAGCGAGCTGATGCGGGTCAGCACAATCGCCACATCCACCGGCTCGGGAATTTGGGTGACACTGGCATAAGCGGTCAGCCCGCCAACAATTTTGTGGCGGTTGTTGACCGGGGTGATTTTGCCTTTGAACGAACCGGTGAGCAAATTGGTGAGCAGGCGCTGGCCGGCGCTGTTGGAACGGTCGCTGGCGCCAATCACGGCAATGTGCTGGGGTGCGAACAGACGGTGTAATTGATGAGGTTTCATCATGGCGGCAAGTGGGGAAATGAAAGGTCAAACAGCCGTTATTTTACAATAAATGGCATGATGCCAAATAGTTAAAAGCGGTATCCGACGGGTAAGGATTTGTTTGTTCTGCTTGGCAGAATTGAAAATGGCTGTTTTCAGGCAGCCGGTGCCGTGCGCAAAGCGCGACAGGATGTGCCGGTGCGCCTGAAATAGTATAATCACACTACTGCGGTGCAGCATGTGCGCACGGCTTTGCTGCATCAGCGTGCATCTTCGCGTATCATATGCCCAACTTTTTTCCGGGATTTGCCTGAACATGAAACAGATTTTTTTGGATTTTGAACAGCCGATTGCCGAACTGGTACAGAAAATTGATGAGTTGCGTTTTGTCCAGGACGATTCGGTGGTCGACATCTCGGAGGAAATCGCCCGCCTGAAAAAGAAAAGCGATGATCTGACCAAATCCATTTTTGCCAAGCTCACGCCGGTACAGGTATCACAGGTTTCGCGTCATGCCCAGCGTCCGTATACCTTGGATTATATTCAGGCGCTGTTCACCGATTTTGAAGAGTTGCACGGTGACCGTGCCTATGCCGATGATGAGGCCATTGTTGGCGGCTTGGCGCGCTTTAATGGCGAAAGCGTGATGGTAATCGGCCACCAGAAAGGGCGTGATACCAAAGAGAAAATCCGCCGCAATTTTGGCATGCCCAAGCCGGAAGGCTACCGCAAGGCGTTGCGTTTAATGAAAACCGCCGAAAAATTCCAGATTCCGGTGCTGACATTCATTGACACCCCGGGTGCTTATCCGGGCATCGGGGCGGAGGAGCGTGGCCAGTCGGAGGCGATTGGCCGCAATCTGTACGAGTTGGCGCGGTTGCGGGTGCCGGTGTTGTGCACCGTGATCGGTGAAGGGGGCTCTGGCGGTGCGCTGGCCATTGCGGTGGGTGATTATGTCAACATGCTGCAATACGCCACTTATTCGGTGATTTCGCCGGAAGGTTGTGCTTCGATTTTGTGGAAAACCGCCGAAAAGGCGCCGGAGGCGGCGCAGGCGCTGGGCATTACCGCCAAACGGTTGCTGGAATTGAAACTGATTGACCAGATCATTGAAGAGCCGCTGGGCGGGGCGCATCGCAATTATCCGGAAATCATGAAACGGGTAAAGGCCACGCTGGAGGGCCAGCTGAAAGAGGCACAAAGCCTGCCGATGGCCGATTTGCTGACCCGCCGCTTTGACCGGTTGATGGATTATGGTGAATTCAACGTCAAATGATGCCTTGGTCGGTGCCATCACCCAGAGCGTGGCACAACAATGGTCAGCCGATATGGCTGACCATTGTGTTTTTGAAGTGGGCTTGAGTGGCGGGATGGATTCGGTGGTGTTGCTGCATGTGTTGTGGCGCTTGCAGGCAGCCCTGCCGATCCGGGTGCAGGCGGTGCATGTGCATCACGGCTTGCAGGCCGCGGCGGACGATTGGGCGGTTTTTTGCCGGCGCATGTGTGCCGATTGGGCCATTCCCCTGCGTTGTGAACAAGTGCAGGTGACCGATGAGGGTGCCGGCCCGGAGGCGACTGCCCGGCAGGCGCGTTATGCCGCATTTGCCCGCAGCCATGCCGATGCGCTGGTGTTGGCCCATCATGCGGATGATCAGGTGGAAACCCTGATGCTGGCGGCCTTGCGCGGAGGTGGTCTGCGTGCGCTGGCCGCGATGCCGGCACGGCGCCGGCTGCCGGATGGAGTGCTGCTGTGGCGGCCGTTGCTGCCGTTTTCACGACGGCAACTGGCTGCCTATGCACAACATTTCGGATTGGCTTATGTGCAAGATCCCAGCAATCAGAATATGCACTTGCTGCGCAATTGGTTGCGTGCCGAGGGCCTGCCGGCCTGGCGTGCACGGGTGCCGCACATGGATGTCCATCTGACGACCACGGTTGCCATCTTGCAGGATGAATTGGCGGTATTGGAAGAGTGCGCGGCAGCCGATTGGCAGCAGGTGTCTTGCGGGCATGGTTTGGACGTGGCGGTTTGGCGCGGCTTGAGTCCGGCACGGCAACGGCAGCAATTGCGCCGTTTTGCATTGCATTATGGTCTGGGCCAGCCCGGCCGGGCCGGACTGGCTGCATTTGCGGCGCAATTGAACCGGCAAGACGGCACCGGCGGGACATGGTCTTTGCCACAAGGACAGGCGGTGTGGCAGGGTGCCACATTGTGGCCGGCGCAGCGTGATCCCTCACAACAATG
>JBHAET010000143.1:0-5207 GCA_041855705.1 Neisseriaceae bacterium | reverse complement strand
CATCCAACCCTTAAAAGCGGTGCTGGGCTTGGACTATGAGCAACCCGACCAGCGCTGGGGCGTATTTTCGCGCCTCACCTATCTGCGGGGCAAAGCCCCCAAAGACGCCCAGTACCTGCAAGGCCAGCGCCGCTGTGTGCGGGAAGAATTCGATCCCTGGTTCGGCACACCCATCTGCCGCGAATGGGCGGCCGACCAGCCGACCGTGGAACAGTTTCCGTGGCAAAACCGGTCGGCTGTCGTGTTTGACCTGTTCGGCTACTACAAACCGACGAAAAACCTGACCCTGCGTACCGGCATCTACAACGTGTTCAACCGCCAATACCACAGCTGGGACACCCTGCGCGGCCTGAATTTGCGCGGCACTTCCGACCGGGTGGCTACCCTGCGCGACAGCGGCAACCATAACCAGGGTCTGCAACGCTACTACGCCCCCGGCCGCAACTATGCCGTTTCGCTGGAATACAAGTTTTAACTTCTGTCGGACGCTTTCAGGCAGCCCAGGCTGCCTGAAAATCCCATTCACATCGATAAGGAAACACCCATGAGCACCAATATTCCGTTTGCCCAATACCTGAAAGACCACAGCCGCGCCACCCACGACACAGTGGACGAACTGGTGATGTCGTCGCAGCCGTTTGCCAATACCGGCAATTACACCCGTTTTTTGCAATTGCAGGCGCTGTTTCACAAGGTGGTGGACCCGATTTACAAAAATCCGGCGCTGAACCAAAAAATCGCAGGATTGGCCGAACTGGCGCGTTATGAAGTGGTATTGCAGGATTTGCGTGACTTGCAGGCCACCGAACAGGCGGTGGACTGGCCGCTGCCGGTGCCCGAAGGTGCCGAAGCGCTGGGTTGGCTGTATTGCGCCGAAGGTTCGAATGTCGGGGCGGCCTTCTTGTTCAAAGATGCGCAACAACAACTGAATTTCAACGCCGATTTCGGCGCCCGCCATTTGGGACCGCATGCCGACGGCCGCGGCAAGCACTGGCGCGAATTTGTCGAACAGCTCAATGCCTTGAACGTGGAAGGGGCCGAGCGGGAAAGTGCGCTCAAAGGCGCGCTGGATGCCTTTGCGTTTTACAAAAAAGCCTTGCGTGCCGTCTTTGTCTGAAACGGCCAGAGGCTGCCTGAAAACAGCAGACGGTTCAGGCGGCCGGCAACCTGTGCCAAACCCAGATGCAAAACCCCAGATGTGGCGCCGTTGAAGGCAAGACCTTTGTCCCCCATTTGCGGCACAGATGGGGGTGTTGCACAGGTCTCGGCCGGATTACACCCCGTTCACAATCGCATAGCCGCCAATGCTGCCCTGCGTGCATTCGGCCACCGCAATCACCAGCGTACCGTAGGCCGGACGCCAGTGGCTGTGAAAAACGGTGAAGTCGGCGGCATCGACCTCGCACACCGCCGACAGGCCGCCGTCCCCTACCGTCACCTGCGGCAGGGCCTGGCCGTTGACGCTGACGGTGGCACGCTGCAAGCGGCCCAGTGAGGAAGGAATGCCGGCCTGAATGGTGAGCCGGTAACTGGCCGCTTGGCCGGCATTCGGCACCAGCGTGGTGTGCAGCACCAGCACCTCATCGGTCGGTGCATCAACGGCAGCGTCCCCGGCCGGCCGTGGCGCAACCGGGTGCAGCGGCTGGTGCCACGGCGCCAGTTCCGGGGTGCGCGGCGGTGGGATGCGGCGGTTTTTCTGGGCATCAAACCGGGCGGCCAGGCGCAACAGGCGGACATCGTCCCAGCCGCGGCCGGCGAAGGTGATGCCAAACGGCATGCCAATGTCTTCGGCAATACCCATCGGCGTGGTGACGGTGGGAATGCCCAGATGCCGGATGGCCAAGTTGCCGTTGGCCACCCAGGTGCCGTTGCGCCAGGCCACATCATGCGCCTGCGGACAGATGTCGGCATTGGCCGGCGCAATGTCGGCACAAGTGGGCCACGCCAGGGCGTCAAAGCCCTGCTCATCCAGCCAGGCGTCGAACAATTCGCGCCGGGCCCGATCCAGCCCGGCCAAGCCTTCCGCCAATCCGGCAATCTGCCGCAGCGGTTGCACACCCTGCCGGCGGGCAAAATGCACATATTCGCCCATGCCGAATGCTTCGCCGTATTCGTCCGCCAACTGGCCGGGCGGCAGCGGAAACACCCGCTCCGGATCGGCATCGGCCAGCCGGGCAATCTCCGGCTGTGTGTCGGCGGCCTCGGCATTGGCGCGGATAAAATCGTCCAGTGCGAAGGTGCACAGGTGCACCAATTCGGTGTCCGCAAAATGTTCAGGCAGCCTGCCCCCTTCGGCCAAGCCGCCCTGATAGCCGCCGCCCAATACGGCAAAACAGCCTTCGTATTGCGCCATCAGCGGAAAGGCACATTCCACCACTTCGGCCCCCAGCTGCCGCAAATCCGCCATTGCCTGACGCGCCAGAGCCACCACCGAGGCGCGGGTCGGCACCTCGGTTTCCCCGGCCGCCGCCTGTCCCAGATACATCGACGGCACCCCGATGCGCAGCCCGGCCAGCGGGCGTTCGCCGCCATTTTCGCCCAAAGCGGCATAGGATGGCGGCCGCAATTGCGCCACCGGGGCAATTGTCACCGTGTCCTGCATGCGCCAGAAATCACCGCGTGTTTCCTGATCGTCCCGCACCAGCACATCCAGCAACAGCAGCATATCGGCCATGCTTCGCGTGTGCGGCACCACCACGTCCATGGTCGGCACCAGGGGCCAGTTGCCGCGGGTCGAAATCACGCCCCAACTCGGGGTGTAGGCACACAGCCCATTGTTGTTGGCCGGAGCGCGGCCGGAGGACCAGGTTTCCTCCCCCAGCCCGAAGGCGGCAAACGCGGCCGCGGTGGCGGTGCCGGAACCGTTGGACGAGCCGGAAGCCCAGGCCGAGGTCAGCCAGGCCGGATGGTACGGGCTTTCGGCGCGGCCATAAACCCCGCGCTGCATGCCGCCGTTGGCCATCGGCGGCATATTGGTCAGCCCCAGCATAATGGCGCCGGCAGCGCGCAATCGGGCAATCGAAAACGCATCTTCCGCAGCCACCAAACCGGCAAAGGCCGGCGATCCGCATGCCACCGGCAAGCCTTTAACCTTATAGCTGTCCTTGGCGGTATAGGGAATGCCGTCCAGCGGCGAGAGCACCTGGCCGCGGGCACGCCGCACATCCGCCGCCCGCGCTTGTGCAAACAGGCTGCGCGACAGCACCGGCACCGCATTGAGCCGCACGCCGTGGTGATCATACGCGGCAATGCGGCGCAAATATTCCGCCACCAGCGCCACACTGGTGGTCTCGCCGGCATCCAGCGCGGCACGCAAGTCGGTTATTCCGGCTTCCAACAGCTTGATCATGATGCACACCCATCCATGGTTTGGCGGCATGGTCAAACCATGCGCAAAAAGACAAAATCACCCCGCCTTCTACAACGCCGGGCAAACCGGCTTCCGGGGGCATCAACCGCCGATCAGCCATTGGCTGACGGTGTAAATCAACAGGCCGGCCACACCGCCGACCAGGGTACCGTTGATGCGGATGAACTGTAAATCGCGGCCCACGCTCAATTCCAGCTTGTCCACCATTTGGCGGCTGTCCCAGCTTTGCACCTTGTCGGCCACAAATTGCGCGCCCTGATGCTTGTAACGCTCCACCCCCAAGCGCACCCACAGCGCCAGCCGCACATCCAGCCGGCGCATAAATTCCGGATGGCGGGCCGCCTGCCACAGCATGTGTTCCAGCAAACGGGCCAGTTGCCGCTGCTGCACCGAATCGGCGGCCCCGGCATCGCGTGCGCTCCAGTCGCACACCGTCTGCCAGAGCTGTGACAACAGGTGTTGCAAGGCCGGCGACGAAGCCAGTTGCTGCTTGCCCGCTTCCAGCCGCCGGTGCCAGATGCGGCTGTGGCGCAAGGCGCGGGTCATGGCATCGGCCTGCCGGGCATAGGCCTGCCACAGGGGGTGGGCTTCGTCGGCCAGCGCGGCGGCCAGATAGCCGTCGGCCCAGTCCAGCGCCTTGTCGGCCACCCAGTCATCCAGCCGTTCGGCCAGACTGATTTTCAAACCGGCCTTGATTTTGTCCCAGGTGCTGGGTGCGGCCCGCTCGATTTTGCCGGCCCAGGCCAGCAGGCTCTGCTCCAGCTGCTGGCGGGTTTCCGGCTGTTGCAGCCAGCGGCGGGTTTGCTGCAGCAAGGCGCGCAGCATCACGGTGTCCCAGCCCTGCTGGCGCAACACGCCCAAAACATCGGCCAACCCCTGCCCCAATTGGCGGCCGGTGTATTGCTCGCCCAGCAGCTGACTGCCGAAACGCGCAAACTGTTGCGGCTTGGCGGCGCGCAACAGCCACGGCAACTGCGTCGTCAGCCACGGCAACCAGTGGCGGCGGTTGCCGGGTTGGGCCAGCCAGGCCAGCAAGCGGTCGGCCGGATGCCAGCGGTACACCCGCAGGGCAATCGACTTGCCCTGCAAAAAATTGTGCTCGATAAAACGCCCCAGCTCCTCGCCAATCCGGGCCTGCTTGCGCGGCAAAATGGCGGTGTGCGGAATCGGCAAACCCAAGGGGTGGCGAAACAGGGCGGTGACCGCAAACCAGTCGGCCAGCCCGCCGACCATTGCCGCTTCGCTAAAGGCTTTCAGGTAGCCCAGCCACGGATAATGCGGCTGATAAAGGGTGGACAGCACAAACAGCACACAAGCCAGCAACAGCAAACCGCCAGCCCAACGGCGGCCATATTGCAAACGCCGGCGTGCCTGCTCGGCACGCACGGCTTGGTTGTGGCTGTCTGCACTCATGATGGGGAAACCGGATTCGGGTTGCGGGCGGGCTGATTATAGTGAAATCGGTCAAAAACGGATACCGGACAACACACGGCCAGCCATACGGCGACTTTGCAACCGGAGGCTTTGGGGAAACTTTGAAACCTTTGAATTCTCCCAGATGTGGATGCGGTTCAAGGCGTAGCAACCGCAGCTTGCCACCTTCAGTCAGGCGGGCTGCAAGCGCTGGATGACCCGTGTTTGAGGTTGCTGACTGACGAGTTGGTAACACAGTTGCTGCGCTTGCTGCATAACCCACACCACCACGTGCTACTGCCGATTCAACGCTTACCGATTTCAGGCGTAGCAACTGTGTTACCAACTCGTCAGTCAGCAACCTCAAACACGGTTAATCAAGCGCATTGCAGGCCGTCTGAACACAGATAGTCGCGTACCCGTG
>JBHAET010000142.1:0-12426 GCA_041855705.1 Neisseriaceae bacterium | reverse complement strand
GCGCCGCATTGAGCCGACACACCACCACCGAGATCTCTGCCCGCAAATCCAGCATCTGTTCCAGCACGCAGCGCACACCACCCAGCTGGTCAAAAGCCGCCATCACCTGCGCCTTGCTGCTCACCCGCACCTGCCCCTTGCCGTCATAGCCAAGGGTTGCGGTTTTCAAAATGCCGGGCAGCAAAGCCTCGTCCAGTGCGTCAATGTCCGCCCGATTGCGAATCACCGAATAGGGCGCCGTCTGCAATCCCGCCCGCGTAATCCACGCCTTTTCCTGCTCGCGATCCTGGGCAATCGCCACGCAATGGCCGGAGGGCGATACCCGCGTTGCCTCAGCCAACCGCAACATCGCCGCCGCATTCACATTTTCAAACTCGGTCGTCACCGCCGCACACTCCGCCAGGCGCGCCAGCGATGCCGTGTCATCAAATGCAGCACACAAATGCACATCCGCATAAGCTGCGGCAGGTGCCGACGGATCCGGATCCAGCACCATAACCCGGTAGCCCATGGTTTTGGCCGCCACCGCAAACATTCGCCCCAGCTGCCCGCCACCCAGAATGCCCAACATTGCCGGCGGCAAAATCGGCACCATTTCATTCTGACTCATATTTATATACCTCGGTCTTCATCCAATAATCCGGCAACCATCCAAGCGCATCCACCCACCACCGGCTGCATGAAAATTGTTTATTCTAGCGCAAAGCCTGCACAATCACACAGCGCCAAGCACACAGAATTCATTCAAGTTAAAATAAATAATCTTTATCCAGCCACCACCAGCCATTTCGCCATCACTTTCTCTTTTACCCATGTTGCATGACATTGGCTTTTTTATATGAATAATTTTAATATAATTTTCATCTATTCATAACGCATACAGTTACCTGGTTATTGCACCGCAACACCCTATTGGCCGCACAATCAGCAAAATATCCTGTTTTCCCAATTTCGCTTGGCGGAAAAAATCATTTTTCACCCTTTCCCCGCAGGATTCGCACATCGAATCAAGATGTCAAATGACGTGCCTGATTTTCATATTGAATTCACTTCATATCCTTTCTTAACCGTCGTTAAAATTTCTTGTCATTTTTGAATGAGGCTATTTATACTGGCCACAGCCGCGCTCGCCCTGCATCGCTTCAGGCAGCCTGCACCACAGGCGATTCGGCACCGACGGTTGGCAAGCAGACTTGCCGGCACATCTTCATATCCAGCGCCGGCATATTCACACCGTCAACACCCACACACGGCCATACGGCTGGTTTAATCACCACTCCCAATCCATTAAAGGAAAAAATCATGACCGATAAGAAAGTTGCTCTGGTTACCGGCGCATTGGGCGGCATTGGCACCGAAATTTGCAACCAGTTTCTCCAGCGTGGTTATCGCGTGGTGGCCGGCTTGAGCAAACACAATGCCGAGCGCGAACAGCAATGGCTGTCAGACAATGGTTTTGACGCCAATGACGTTCGTTTTGTCGAATTAAGTGTCACCGATCACGATGCCGCCACCGCCGCCGTACAATCGGTGATTGCCGCCGAAGGCCGGATTGATGCCCTGGTCAACAACGCCGGCATTACCCGTGACACTGCCTTCAAAAAAATGACCTTCCAGCAATGGTGTGATGTGATCAACACCAATTTGGTGTCGCTGTTTACCATCACCCAGCCGGTATTTCTGAAAATGCTGGAGCAAAATCATGGCCGCATCATCAACATCACCTCGGTCAACGGCCTGAAAGGCCAGTTTGGCCAAACCAATTATTCGGCCGCCAAAGCCGGCATGATCGGCTTTACCAAGGCCCTGGCACTGGAAGGCGCCCGCAACAATGTGTGCGTCAACGCGGTGGCTCCCGGTTACACCGGCACACCGATGGTGACCGCCATCCGCGAAGACGTGCTGGATTCGATCAAAAAGCAAATCCCGCTGGGCCGCCTGGCCGAATCGCGCGAAATTGCCGCAGCCGTCCTCTTCCTGGCCGGCGAGGATGGCGGCTACATTACCGGCGAAACCATTTCCATTAACGGCGGCCTGCACATGCATTGAGCAGTCGCCCACACCCCCACGAAAAGGCCATTTGCCAACTAGAGCAAATGCACAAAAACAACAGAAAGCTTAATCCAAATCAAGCTTTACACTCTTTTTGTTGCAATGCAGCAAATTTCGTGTAAGATGCGCATCCAGAAGCAAGTTTTACCGATGTATGTGCCACCCTGGCACCGAATCTTTGCAGTCGTATTTTCCGATGATGCTTTAACCAACCAGGAGACCTCACTCATGTACACCGACATCTTCAAAACCCTGAACGACCAATCACAAAGCGCTTTCGAGCCGGTGGTTAAATTCAACCAGCTGGTTGCCAAAAACTTCTCCGAGCTGACCAATCTGCAACTGGACTCTGCCCGCCAATACGCCGACATCGGCCTGGCGCAAATGCACCTGAACAGCCAAATCAAAGACGTTCAATCTCTGGTCAACAGCGGCACCAAACAACTGGAAACCATGACCCGCATCAGCCAGCAAATGATTGAAGACGGCAAAAAACTGGCCAATCTGGCCAACGACTTCAAGGCCGAACTGGACAAGCTGGTTGCCGAAACCGCCGAGAAAAAGAAATAACACAAGCAGACTGACTTCCTGATCACATCAGGTGTTATCTACGTGGGCAGGGGTAAGTTGTTACACCCTGCCCTTTTTATCTGCTATATTTCGACACTTTAAAACTGTGCGCTGTTTGCGCAGGTGCCCGCAGCCTGACCGGCCGTTACGGCAACACCGCGGCACCCCATCACATCCTGCCCCACAGCCAAAACAGCATCACTCACGCCGACAGGCTTGGAGAACACATCATGTCGCAACCCCAATTCAAACTACAGGAATCGGTACAGCATTTTCTGCAATACAGTGACGAGACCTGGAAAAAACTGCAAGATTTCTATTTCGGTGACAACCCGGTGAGCGAAGCGGTTGCCAAACTCAATGCCGAAGACTTGTCCCGCTTTTACGAAGCACTGGCCAACAATCCGATGCGCCTGATGGAACTGCAAATGAAATGGTGGCAGGGCCAGATGGAGATTTACAAAAACATCATGCTGCGCAGCATGGGTGAAGATTTGCCGCCGGTGGTGGACGACCTGCCCGGTGACCGCCGCTTCAGCAACGAATTGTGGAAACAGAATACCAATTTCGATTTACTGCGCCAGTCTTATCTGCTGCTGACCCAATCGGTACAGGAAATGATTGACGTGGTGGAAGGCATTCCGGAAAAAGTGCGCCAACGCCTGCATTTTTACACCCGTCAAATGATCAATGCCATGAGCCCGGGCAATTTCCTGTGGACCAATCCCGAAATCCTGCAACTGACCCAGGAAGAAGGCGGCGACAACCTGCTGCGCGGTGCCAAACTGTTCCATGAAGACCTGATGAACAGCGGCAAATACCTGAAAATCCGCATGATGAAGGACAAAGCGTTCGAAGTGGGCAAGGACTTGGCCTACACCGAAGGCAAAATTGTGTTCCAAAACGAAGTATTCGAACTGATCCAGTACCTGCCCAAAGGCAAAGAGGTGTATCAGACCCCGCTGCTGGTGGTCCCCCCGTTCATCAACAAATACTACATTCTGGATCTGAAAGACAAAAACTCCTTTGTCAACTGGCTGGGCCAGCAAGGGCACGCCGTGTTCCTGATGTCTTGGCGCAACCCGATGAAAGAACAGGCCCACATCCAGTTTGGCGACCTGATCACCGAAGGCGTGATGGAAGCGGCCAAGGTGATTGAAGACATTACCGGCGAAAAAGAAGTCAACGCCATCGGTTACTGCATGGGCGGCACCCTGTTGGCCGCAACCCAGGCCTATTATGTCGGCAAACGCCTGAAGAACCGCATCAAGAGCGCCACCTACCTGACCACCCTGCTGGACTTTGAAAACCCGGGTGAATTGGGCGTGTTCATCAACGATCCGGTGATTAGCGCCATCGAAGCGATGGAAAAAACCACTGGCTATTGCGATGGCCGGCAACTGGCGGTCACCTTCAGCCTGTTGCGCGAAAACTCGCTGTACTGGAATTACTACATCGAGAACTATTTGAAAGGCAAGGAGCCGGCGGAATTTGACATTCTGTACTGGAACAGCGACGGCACCAATGTCACCGCACCGGTGCACAGCTTCATCCTGCGCCAGCTCTATCTGAACAACCAGCTGATCGAGCCGGGCAGCATCAAGATCAACGGCACCGGTTTGAACCTGTCGCGGGTTAAAACCCCCAACTTCTTCATCTCCACCAAAGAAGACCACATCGCCCTGTGGGATGTGACCTTCCAAGGATCCAAAGCCTTGGGTGGCGAATCGACGCTGGTACTGGGCGAATCAGGCCACGTGGCCGGCATCGTCAATCCGCCGGCCAAAGAAAAATACGGCTACTACCTGAACAAGGCCGCCTACGAAAACAGCCAGCAATGGCTCTCGGGTGCCGAACACCACAAAGGTTCGTGGTGGCTGTACTGGCAACAATGGATTCAGCCCTATGCCGGCGACAAGGTGGCCGCCTACCCGATTGGCAGCGAAGCCTTCCCGGTTCAGGGCGATGCACCGGGCGAATATGTGAAAGTCACCCTGGTCTAAACCGTTCCGCACAGCAAGCGGCCTGAATGTTCAGGCCGCTTTTTGCTGCGCGTGCCGACGGCGCACGCTGTGGCGGGATTTGGTATAAAATGCCGCTTTTGTTTTTCAGGCAGCCTGGCAATATGTTGGTATTGGGCATTGAATCTTCTTGCGATGAAACCGGGGTAGCGTTGTACGACACCGAAGCCGGTCTGCTCGCGCACGAATTGCACAGCCAGATGGCCATGCATGCCGAATACGGCGGGGTGGTGCCGGAATTGGCCAGCCGCGACCACATCCGCCGCTTGGTGCCGCTGACCGAAGGCTGCCTGAAAGCCGCCGGCCGCCGCTATGCCGACCTGGACGCAGTGGCCTACACCCAAGGCCCCGGCTTGGGCGGCGCCTTGCTGGCCGGTGCCGGCTTTGCCAATGCCCTCGCCTTTTCCCTCAACAAACCGGTGATTGCCGTACACCACCTGGAAGGCCACCTGCTCTCGCCGCTGCTCAGTGACGACGCACCCGAATTTCCGTTTGTGGCACTGCTGGTTTCCGGCGGCCACAGCCAATTGATGGCGGTACGCGGCATCGGCGACTACACTTTGCTGGGCGAAAGTGTGGACGATGCGGCCGGCGAAGCATTCGACAAAACCGCCAAATTGCTGGGGTTGCCGTATCCGGGCGGCGCCCGGCTGTCGGAACTGGCCCGCGACGGCCACGACGGTGTTTTTGTTTTTCCGCGGCCCATGCTGCATTCGGGCGATCTGAACATGAGTTTTTCCGGCCTCAAAACCGCCGTGCTCACCGCCGTTCACAAAGTCCAGGCCGCCCAGGGCGACATCGACCACCAAACCCGCTGCGATTTGTGCCGTGCGTTTCAGGACGCGGTGGTGGATGTGCTCGCCGCCAAAGCCGAACAAGCCTTGCGGCAAACCGGTTTTTGCCGCCTGGTGGTGGCCGGCGGCGTGGGGGCCAACTGGCAGCTGCGCCAACGCCTGAACAGTCTGGCCGGCATCCGTACCCATTTCCCGCCCATCAGCCTGTGCACCGACAACGGTGCCATGATTGCCTTGGCCGGCGCACTGCACCTGCACGCGGCACAAACCGCCGGCGCCTTCACCATCCGCCCGCGCTGGCCGCTGCAAGACATTGTCCGTCCCTGAGATTCCATGCTCGAACTGAAAAACCTCACCCTGCACCGCGGCAGCAAAACCCTGTTGCAGTCGGCCAACCTCAGCATTGCCCCCGGCAGCCGTCTGGGCCTGATTGGCAAAAACGGCACCGGCAAATCCAGCCTGTTTGCCCTGCTCAAAGGCGACATCAGCCATGATGGCGGCGATGTGCTGCTGCCCAAACACTGGCAACTGGCCAGCGTGGCTCAAGAAACCCCGGCCCTCAACATCAGCGCACTGGATTATGTGCTGCAAGGCGATGCGCCGCTGCAGGCACTTCAGGCAGCCTTGGCCCAGGCCGAAGCGGCCGGCGACGGCATGGCACAAGCCGAATACCATGCCCGCCTGGAAGAAATCGGCGCCTACAGCGCACCGGCACGCGCCGCCAAACTGCTCAACGGCCTGGGTTTTACCCAGTCACAGCACGCTTTGCCGGTCAAAACCTTTTCCGGCGGCTGGCGCATGCGCCTGAATCTGGCCCAGGCCCTGATGTGCCGCGCCGATTTGCTGCTGCTGGACGAGCCGACCAACCACCTGGATTTGGAAACCGTGCTGTGGCTGGAAAATCATCTGGCCGGCCTCAATACCACCCAAATCATCATTTCCCACGATGCCGATTTCCTGAATGCCACCACCACCCACACCGCCGAATTGGCCGGCCAGCAACTGACCCTCTACGGCGGCAATTACGACTTTTTCCAGCGCGAGCGCGCCCAGCGGCTGGCACAACAGCAGGCAGCCTACCAAAAGCAGCAAGCCCACATCCGCCACCTGCAATCGTTCATTGACCGGTTCAAAGCCAAGGCCACCAAAGCCACACAGGCACAAAGCCGAATCAAGGCCCTGGCCCGGCTGGAACGACTGGCACCGGCCCATCTGGATAGCGCCTTTTCCTTTGCCTTCCGTACCCCGGCACAGCTGCCCAACCCCCTGCTGCAACTGGATGCCGTGGATCTGGGCTACGACGGCCGTACCCTGTTGCACCAGGTATCGCTGTCCATCGAATCCGGTGCCCGCTACGGCCTGCTCGGTGTCAACGGCAGCGGCAAATCGACCCTGATCAAAGCCATTGCCGGCAGTCTGGCACCCTTGAGCGGCCGCATCGTGCGTGCCGACAAACTCAACATCGGCTACTTCGCCCAACACCAGCTCGACATTCTGCGTCCGGATCAAAGCCCGCTGTGGCACATCCGCCAACTCAGTCCGGAAGCACGCGATGCCGACATCCGCCAGTTTCTCGGCGGCTTCGACTTCAGCGGCGACACCGCCCTGCAGGCCATCGCCCCGTTTTCCGGCGGTGAAAAAACACGGCTGGCACTGGCCTTGATGGTGTGGCAACAACCCAACCTGCTGCTGCTG
Source organism: Neisseriaceae bacterium (assembly GCA_041855705.1). Classification (GTDB taxonomy): domain Bacteria; phylum Pseudomonadota; class Gammaproteobacteria; order Burkholderiales; family Neisseriaceae; genus JALJZY01. The sequence continues at coordinate 5,294 of JBHAET010000142.1, read as the reverse complement.
GACGAGCCCACCAACCATTTGGACCTGGACATGCGCCATGCCCTGACCGTGGCCCTGCAAAGCTTCGAAGGCGCCCTGCTGGTGGTGTCCCACGACCGCAGTCTGCTGGAAGCCACCACCGATGCCTTTTTGCTGATCGACAACGGCCGCTTGCAACACTTTGACGGTGATTTGCAGGCTTATCGCCAATGGCGGCTGGCACAAACCGCCGACAATCCGGCCGCCACCTCCGTCACCAGCGGCCAGACACGCAAGGAACAGAAGCGGCAACAAGCCGAATGGCGCCAGCAACGCGCCCGCCTGCAAAAACCGCTGCTGCAAAAAATCGGCAAAGCTGAACAAGATATGTCAGTTTGGCAGGCCGCCATTGCCGAGCATGAAGCCTTTTTAGCCACAGAAGCAGCCTATCGCGACGAAAACAAGCCGCAATTACAACATCATCTTAGCCAGCTGGCAGAACTTAAAGTAAAATTGAATCAAACCGAAGAGCAATGGCTAGAATGGCAGGAAGCCTTGGAAGCAATCGAACAGCAACTGCCCATGCCCGATGATTTGAATTGATGGTAAGCACCATGAACACCCCGCGTCTCCTGTTGGCCGCCGTATTCGGCCTGTGCCTGCCGGCCGCCCATGCCAAAGTCTATACCTGCATCGTCAATGGCGATGTGGTTTACACTTCCAACCCGAAAGGCAATTGCGCCCAAGTGCAATTGCAACCGATTGGCTCGTACAGCAACAACAACGCAGCCTACCGCAAAGCCACCCAGCCGGCGGCACGCGCACCCAGTGTCAGCGCCAAACCGCGCAACAGCAGCCGCAATACCGCTGCCGCCAGCAATGCGGCCGCCCCCTCGGTGACCACCGCCCCGCGCAGCGGCAACAGCGGTCGGCGCCAGATTCTGGAACAGGAACTGGCCAACGAACGCAACGCCCTGGCCCAAGCCCAAAAAGCCCTGACCGACGGCCGCACCATGCAGGCCAGCGAAAAAGGCAATTACAGCCAATACCAGGCACGGGTGCGCCAGCTGGAAAGCGCGGTACTCGACCACCAACAAAACGTACAGGCCTTGCAACGCGAACTCAACCGCATGTAACCGACAGCACCGGCCAAGACCTTTGCCAAACCGTCGGGTGCGGATGTCGTTTGCCGTGCAAACCATGCCGCCCGTACGGACAAATTCATGATCAGGCGCAGCCAAGCCGTACTGACAGGGCATCAACGGACAACGCTTCCCATTTGCGGCCCGTCACTTTTGGCAAAGGTTCCGACTCGGCAGGCTGCCTGAAAACCAACGAAAACAGGGTGCATTTCTGCACCCTGTTTTTTTGCCGATCTCGGGCCGGATACACCTCCCGAGACCTTTGCAAAATATCCAGATGTGGATGAAGTTCAAGGCGTAGCCGCACAGCGAGTACAGACATAACATAGAGTTAGGCAAACGAGCGAGCAGCGCACAACGCAGAAATTCGCCGCAGATGGGTATTTTGCAAAGGTCTCAACCCGCTACAGATGCTGTGGCACAATACACGGCGACGAACACCGCCGGATGGATACAAAGATCCCGGCAAGTTTCTGACCCTTGCAGGATGCCGCCCCTTGGCTTGCCCCTCCGGATGTCGTGCCGGCACCCGCAGCATGGTCTGTGCCGCATCCGGTCTCGGCCCGCACAAAGGTTTTGCACATGGCTCATGAGTTTGATACCGATTTTTTCATCGTCGGCTCCGGATTCGGCGGCAGCGTCTCGGCACTGCGCTTGGCCGAAAAAAGTTATCGGGTATGGGTGGCCGAACAGGGGCAGCGCTTTACGCCAGACAAACTGCCCACCTCAACCTGGGATGTGCGCCGCTTTTTGTGGCTGCCACAACTGGCCTGCCGCGGTTTTTTTGCACTGCGGCTGTTCAAGCATGTGCTGGTGCTGCACGGCAAAGCCGTTGGCGGCGGCTCCGTGGTGTATGCCAACACCTTGCTGCGGCCGCCGGCAACGGTCTGGCAAACCGGTTCATGGGCCGGTTTGCGGCCGTGGGCACAAGAAATGCCGGCACACTACCGGCGCGCCGAAGCCATGCTCGGCGTGACCGAAAACCCAGTTCTGGCCGCGGCCGACCACACTTTGCACCGGCTGTCTACCGCCGCCGGTGTGGGGGATCGCTTCTACCGCACTCAAGTGGCGGTTTATTTCGGCCCCGATGACCGGCACGCCCGCCCACCGGTGAACGGCGACCCCTATTTCGATGGTGCCGGACCAGCGCGGTCACCGTGCACCGCCTGTGGCGGCTGCATGGTTGGCTGCCGCCACGGTGCCAAAAATTCGCTGGACCGCAACTATCTGTATCTGGCCGAACAGCGCGGCGTGCGTTTGCTGGCCGAAACCACAGTCACCCGCATCCAGCCGTTGGGAGCGGCCGACGGCCGTGACGGCTACCGCATCACCGTTTGCCGGCGCGGCCAAGCCCCGCAACACCACACCGCCCGCCAGGTGATTGTGGCCGCCGGCTGCCTGGGCACCCTGCAATTGCTGTTTGCCATGAAACAACAGGGTTATTTGCCGGCTATTTCCGACACTTTGGGCCACAATGTGTTTACCAATGCCGAATCTTTGCTGGCTCTGCGCTTCCCCGGCTGTACCGAAGATTTTTCCCGCGGCATTGCCATCGGCTCCGGTGTTTACCTGGCCGACGGCACACACATTGAAGCCACCCGTTTTCCGGCCGGGTCGGACATTGCCAGCCTGTTGGGCACCCTGATCAACCACAGCCGCCACGGCCGGATCGGTTTCGGACGCTGGCTCGGTGCCCTGGCACACGGCTGGCTGACCCGGCCACGGCAAATGTGGCATGCCATGCGCCCGAAAAACATGGCCCGCGAATCAATGATCCTGCTGTGCATGCGCAGTATGCCGCAGCCCTTGCGCATGGTGTGGCGTCGTGGCTGGTTCGGCCATCGGCTGGCCACCGAAGGCCAGCCGATTCCGGCCTATATTCCGGCGGCCAGCGATTTTGCGGTTCAGGCAGCCGAACATGAGCAGGGTCATGCTTTTACCAGCGCCGTTGATGTGTGGCTCAACATCCCCACCACTGCCCATTGCATGGGCGGCGCGGCCCTGGCCGGCGATCCCCAGCAGGGCGTTTGCGACCACCAGCACCGGGTTTTCGGCTACCGCAACCTGTATGTGGTGGATGGTGCCAACATTGCCGCCAATCTGGGGGTCAACCCCAGTCTGACCATTGCCGCCCTGGCCGAGGCAGCCATGGCGGCCATACCACCCAAGGACACCTGCACATGAACCGTGCCGATTTGCCACTCGCCTTCCAACGCTGTCATCATGCCAGCCGGCAACAACCGGATGTACCCTGGCCGCTGCGCCGCCACCGCCTGCAGCAACTGGCGCGCATGATACGGCAGCACCGGCACGCCATCGCCGACGCCTTAAACGCCGATTTCGGCCACCGCAGCCGCGATGAAACCGATTTGCTGGAAATTTTTCCCGCCCTGGCCGGCATCGGACATGCCCTCAAACACGGCCGCCGCTGGATGCGGCCACAACGCGTGTCCACCGACTGGTGGTTCTGGCCGGCCACCAACCGCATTGTGCCGCAACCGGTGGGCGTGGTCGGCATCGTGGTGCCGTGGAACTACCCGCTCTATCTGGCCGCCGCCCCGCTGACCGGGGCCCTGGCCGCCGGCAACCGGGTGCTGATCAAAACCTCGGAAGCGGCACCGGCCTTTGCCCACTGGCTGGCCGCAACTGTGCCACAGTATTTTGCCGCAGACGAAGTCGCCGTCATCAACGGCGGGGCCGACATTGCCGCCGAATTCTGTGCGCTGCCCTTTGACCATTTGCTGTTCACCGGCTCCACCGCCATCGGCCGGCAGGTGATGCAGGCCGCTGCCGCCAATCTGACACCGGTCACCCTAGAGCTGGGCGGCAAATCGCCGGTATTGGTCCTGGCCGATGCGGATTTGCCGCAGGCCGCGGCGCGGATCATGGCCGGCAAACTGCTCAATGCCGGCCAAACCTGTATTGCACCCGATTATGTGCTGGTGCCCGCACCGCTCCTGGCCGCCTTGCGCGAACAGCTGTGCCGCTGGACGGCGCAGCACTATCCGGACTTGGCCCGCAACCCGGACTACAGCCACATCATCAATCCGCAACAGCAGGCCCGGCTGCAAGCCTGGTTGCAGGAGGCCGCCGCCGCTGGCGCACGCATCTGGCCGCTGGCACCGGCCGGCAGCGACTGCGGCACCCGTCTGCTGCCGCACCTCCTGGAGCAGGTACCGGAACACTGCACCCTGATGCAGGCGGAAATTTTCGGCCCGCTGCTGCCCTTGGTGCCATACACCGATTTGGCACAGGCTCTGGCCTATGTGCAGGCGCGGCCACGCCCGCTGGCACTGTATGTGTTTGGCCGCGACCGCCAGCACATCGACCATGTCTTGCGCAACACCGTGTCCGGCGGCGTCTGCGTCAACGACACCTTGCTGCATGTGGCGCAAGAAGCGCTGCCTTTCGGCGGCATTGGCGCTTCCGGCATGGGGGCCTATCACGGCCGCACCGGTTTTGACACCTTTTCCCACCGCAAACCGATTTTTCGCCAATCGCGCCTCAACAGCACTGCCCTGCTGGCACCGCCCTACGGCCAGCGTTTCCGCCGCCTGCTGCAACTGCTGCTGTGGGCCAGCGGTGCGCCGAAAAACTGAACACGGGTGCCAGAGCCGGCTGGGCATCAATGCAACGGCGGTATTTTTGGCCAGCATTCCCGGTCTGCGGCTTGCTGCCTTGTATCGAAGTCATCAAATCCGCCATAAAAAAGCGCAGCAAGCTGTTCAATCCTGCTGCGCTTTTTTGCCCCACCAAACTGCTTCGCCGGTCCGTTGTCAACAGGCCCCAGGCTGCCTGAAAACAGTTTCAGGCAGCCTGGGGCCATACATCAACATCAGAGACAACGGCCAATTTGCCGCAACCGTGACGGCCTGATGCTCAGGCTTCGGCCGGATGTTGCAAAGGATACAAGTCCAGTTTTTCCATCAGCAACCGGTCGCCGTCGGTTTCCGGGTTTTCGGTGGTCAGCAACTTGTCGCCGTAGAAAATCGAATTGGCACCGGCCATAAAACACAAAGCCTGCATTTGCTCGTTCATCCGCGAGCGGCCAGCTGATAAACGAACATGGCTTTTTGGCAGCATAATGCGCGCAACGGCGATGGTGCGGATAAATTCAAAACCGTCTAAATCTTCCACGTTTTCAAGTGGAGTACCGGCAACTTTCACCAGCATATTGATAGGCACACTTTGCGG
>JBHAET010000141.1:0-6196 GCA_041855705.1 Neisseriaceae bacterium | reverse complement strand
GTTAGGCAAACGAGCGAGCAGCGCACAACGCAGAAATTCGCCGCAGATGGGTATTTTGCAAAGGTCTCAGGCTGCCTGAAGGCCGCTCCCACAACCGCTTCAAACCCGATCGGCCAGAATCTTGCCCACCACTTCGGCGGTGTCACGCGACAAATTGCCTGACTGTGCCAGTGCCTGCAACTGGGCCCGCATCAGCGCCTGCCGCCGCGGCTCCAGCCGCGGCAACAGATCGAATGCCTGCGCCAGGCGCGAAGCCACTTGCGGATTGAAACCGTCGATGCGGGCAATGTGTTCGGCCAGCAGCGTGTAACCGCTGCCATCGGCGGCATGGAAGTGGCGCATGTTGCGGCCAAACGTGCCCAGCAGCGCACGCACCTTGTTCGGATTTTCCAGACTGAATGCCGGATGCTTCAGTGCGGTGCGCACCTGTTGCAGGGTGTCGTCGCGCTGGCTGGAGGCAATCAGGGCAAAGTATTTGTCCATTGCCAGCGCATCGGTACCGTGGCGGCGGGCAAAATGGGCCAGCAGCTGGTTGCGGTCTTCGTGCTCCTGATGATTGACGGCCACCAGCATGCCCCATTCGTGGGTCATATTGTGCGCCAGCTGGTCATATTGCTGGCGCACATAGGCCAGCATCGCCGGGTTGGCGTACAGCATCCACACCCGGATGGCATTGAGCAAACTGCGCGCCGCCGCCATGTCCGGATGGTACTCGTACGGCCGCTCATGTCCGCTGGCCGCTTCCTGGGCATAACCCCACAACCGCCAATGGCTCAGGGCGTTCAGGCAGCCGGTGGCCACGCTGGACAACAGCGCCTGGCGGGCGGCGACATAGTGCTGCGGATCAATTGCGACATCCTGCTCCCACAATTCGGCCTCGGACGGCACCTGCAGCAGCAGCGCCTTGAAGCCGGGGTCCAGATCGGCATACAGTGCCCGGCTCACCGCCTCGGCCAGTTCGGCATGTTGCGGCGGGGTTTCGCCGCGGCGGATGGCGTCCAGATTGGCGGCCACTGCCCGCCGGTACAGGGTTTGTACCGCTTCCCAGCGGCAGAAGGGATCGCTGTCATGTGCCAGCAGCAGGCGCAAATCGGCATCGCTGTACGGGTAATCCAGATGCACCGGCGCCGAAAAACCACGCAGCAGCGAAGGCACCACCGGCTGGCCAACATCGTGCAAGACAAAGGTTTGCTCGGCCTCGGTCAGCAACAAAACGGCCTCGGTTTGCGTGTCACGGCTTTCAGGCAGCCTGAACGGCACGGCAGCACCCTGCCGGTCAAACAGTGCGGTGGCCACCGGAATCATCATCGGCTGCTTGTCGTGCATGTCCGGCGTGGGCGGCACGCTTTGGCGCATGGTCAATACCAGCGCACCATCGTCACGCAGGTGGCTGGCCACCGTCACGGTTGGCGTGCCCGCCTGGCTGTACCACAGGGCGAACTGATCCAGATTGAGGTGATTGGCATCGGCCATCGCCGCCCGGAAGTCGTCGCAGGTAACCGCCTGGCCGTCGTGGCGCTGGAAATACAGGCGCATGCCGCGCTGGAAACCGTCCTCGCCCAGCAGGGTGTGGTACATGCGCACCACTTCGGCCCCTTTTTCGTACACGGTCATGGTGTAAAAATTGTTCATTTCCACATACGATGCCGGCCGCACCGGATGTGCCATCGGCCCGGCATCTTCCGGAAACTGGTGCTGACGCAACAGGCGCACATTGTGGATGCGGCGCACGGCGCGGCTGGCACGGTCGCCGGAAAACTCCTGATCGCGAAACACGGTGAGCCCTTCTTTGAGCGAGAGCTGGAACCAGTCGCGGCAGGTCACCCGGTTGCCGGTCCAGTTGTGGAAATATTCATGCCCGATCACCGCTTCGATGCCCTCGAAGTCGGCATCGGTGGCACTGGCGCTGTCGGCCAGCACGTATTTGGTGTTGAAAATATTGAGGCCCTTGTTTTCCATCGCCCCCATATTAAAGTCGCCCACCGCCACCACCATGTAGATGTTGAGGTCGTATTCCAGACCGAAGCGGGTTTCGTCCCAACGCATGGCGTGCTTGAGCGACTGGATGGCAAAGCCGGTTTTCGGCTTGTCGGCCTGACTGGTGTAAAAATGCAGCGCCACTTCCTTGCCCGAAGCGGTGGTAAACACATCCGCACTCAGGGCCAGATTGCCGGCTACCAAGGCAAACAAATAACTGGGCTTGGCAAACGGATCGCGCCATTTGACCCAATGCCGGCCCTTGTCGCCACTGCCGCTGCCAATCAGATTGCCGTTGGACAGCAACACCGGATAGCGCTTTTTGTCGGCCACAATGGTGGTGGTGAATTTGGCGGTGATATCCGGACGGTCGAAATAGTAGGTGATTTTGCGAAAGCCTTCCGGCTCGCACTGGGTATAGAGATTGCCGCTGCTGGCATACAGCCCCATCAGCGACTTGTTTTGCGCCGGATACAGCCGGGTGGTGATTTCCAGCACAAAGGTTTCGGCCGGCACCCGCGGCAACACCAGCTGCTCGCCTTCCAGCCGGTAGTCGGCCGCCGTCAGCACCTCGCCGTCCAGCTCCAGGCCGACCAATTCGGCGCTGCCGTCCAGCACGCACGGCACGCCGGTGCGCAGCGGCGTCACCACCAGCCGCGCCGCCACCGTGGTGTGCGCCTCGCCAATGTCAAAATTCAAATCCACCTGTGCCACGCTGTAATCGGGGGCGCGGTAGTCTTTCAGATAATGCACCACGGTGTCGCTCATTGCGCTGTTCCTGTCGGCCCAAAACAAAACCGCCATTGTAGCGCCAATGTCCCGCTTTTCCCATCCGGCCCCGGGGCTTTTGCCATACCCGTCGCACCGGCATCCTGCCCTGCAACAACACAGGCTGAGACCTTTGCAAAATATCCAGATGTGGATGAAGTTCGAGGCGCAGCAGCACAGCGAGTGCAGACATATCAGACAGATAGGCAAACGAGCGAGCAGCGCACAACGAAGAAATTCGCCGCAGATGGGTATTTGGCAAAGGTCTCAGGATGCAGACCGGCACAATTGGCATTACAATGGCCCATTGCCCCATCCGGCTTTCTTCAAACAGGATGCCCGCCATGCCCCATGCCGACACCGCCGCCAAGCTGCTGAAAATCCTGGCCCATCCGCAACGCCTGCAAATCGCGGTGCTGCTGCGTCACGGCCGGCACGATGCGGCCGAAATCAGCGCCGGCACCGGCCTGCCGCCGGCCGAAGCCGCCAAACACTTGGGCCGTTTGCGCAGCGAGGGCCTGATCAGCGTGACCCGTTACCACCAAAGCCTGGTCTATGAATGGGTGTCTCCGGCCGCCCGCCAGGTAGTCGAAGCCGCCGAACAGGCTTACGGCCCGCTCAATACGCCGCCTGCCGACAGCAAGGCCGAAACATTTGCCACACCCTGAAGTGACGACCGCACATGATATACAGGCTGCCTTAAAGGCATATTTTCCAATATTTGGACCTTCCAAACCCTTGCAACAACCCCATCAAAAAAACCGCCGGCGCAACTAACTGCGCCGGCGGTTTTTTAATCCATTGCCGTGCCAGAAAACCCGCCCCGGCAGCACAGCAAGAATATCACACCCGTTCAAAAATGGCCGCAATGCCTTGGCCACCGCCAATGCACATGGTCACCAATGCATAACGGCCGCCGATGCGCTGCAATTCGTGCAGCGCCTTGACCGTAATCAGGGCACCGGTGGCGCCGATCGGATGGCCCAGCGAAATACCCGAACCATTGGGATTGACCTTGGCCGGATCGGCACCCAGTTCGCGGGTCACCGCACAGGCTTGAGCGGCAAAGGCTTCGTTGGCCTCAATCACGTCCATGTCGCCAATGCCCAGACCGGCTTTTTTCAACGCCAGCCGCGATGCTGGTACCGGGCCGATGCCCATGTATGCCGGCTCTACCCCGGCATGGGCGTACGCCACCAGCCGTGCCAGCGGTTTCAAGCCGCGCTGTTCTGCGGTTTCACTGTCCATCAGCACCAGGGCAGCAGCGGCATCGTTGATGCCCGAGGCATTGCCGGCGGTGACCGTACCGTTTTCCTTCACAAACACCGGCTTCAGTTTCGCCATATCGGCTAGGGTGGCACCGCTGCGGAAATGCTCGTCGCGCTCAAACACCGTTTCGCCTTTGCGGGTTTTCAGCACCACCGGCACAATTTGCCCTTCAAAACGGTTTTCCGCCCATGCCTGCTCCGCACGACGGTGGCTTTCCACCGCCAGCGCATCTTGATCTTCGCGGCCGATGCCGTAGCGTTCGGCCACGTTTTCAGCAGTCACCCCCATGTGGATTTTCTGGAACGGATCGTGCAGGGCACCCACCATCATGTCCACCATTGCCGCATCGCCCATGCGTGCGCCCCAACGCATGTTCAGGCTGGCATACGGTGCACGGCTCATGTTCTCGGCGCCGCCGGCCACCGCCACATCGCAATCGCCCAACAAAATAGACTGTGCCGCCGACACCACCGCCTGCAAACCGGAACCGCACAAACGGTTGACATTAAAGGCCGGGGTTTCTTCGGCACAACCGCCGTTGAGTGCCGCCACCCGCGACAGATACATGTCGCGCGGTTCGGTATTCACCACGTGGCCAAACACCACATGACCGACTTCGCTCCCGCTCACTTGTGCCCGGGCCAAGGCTTCTTTCAAAACCACGGTGGCCAATTCGGTGGTGGGCACATCTTTCAAACTGCCGCCGTAGGTACCGATGGCGGTACGCACCGCACTGACAACAACCACTTGCTTGCTCATTTTGCGTTTCTCCTTGTTCAACAGGTCCGGATGGCACTCATCGCCGTGCATCTGTGCCGGCAACAGATGCCAGATTAACAAAAATTTTCCCGACTGACCATGACTTGGCGGCCATGCCAAAGTGCGGTTGCGGCAAACAATGTTAAAATAGCCCGCATTTTGTGCCGAACACCGTCTGCCTGCCCATGAATCCGAAACTGCACCTGGTTCTGCTGTCCGTCTGCTCCGGTCTGTTGCCGCTGCCGACACTGGCGGCCAGTGCGCCAGACAATGCCCAGGCAAACCCTAATGCGGCGGCGGCCAGCGATCCTTCGGCCAACACCACCGAATCCGCCGATCAGAACACCGAAGAAGGTCGCAGCGGCGGCTTGCGCGGACTGTTCACCAAAAGCACGCCGGCCATCCGCTATCCGGTCACCGTCGAAACCGACAACAATGCCTTGCGCACGCTGATTCTGGAACACCTGCCACTGATTACCCAGCAGCAGGAAGAAGCTCTGGATCGCGAGCAGGCCCAGTTTCTGGCCGAAGATGCTCCGGCGCAGGTGACCACCATGCTGGAGACCGAAGGCTATTTCAACAGCAAGGTCAGCGTGGAACCGCAAGGCGAAGGCTGGGTGGTGCGCATCACTCCCGGACCGCGCACGGTCATCGACACCGTGGACGTGGCCATTCTGGGCGACATTCTTAACGATGACGATCTGGCCCAATACTACAAAAGCGCCATGGACAACTGGGTGTTGCCAGTAGGCGATCCCTTCACCCAAAGCGCCTGGGGCAGCAGCAAAAGTGCCGTACTTTCCGCCGTGGTGCGCAAAAAATATCCGTTGGCCGCCATCAGCACCAGTCGTGCCACCATCGACCCCAACAGCAACCGGGCCCAGCTGTCGCTCAACATCGACAGCCGCCAACCGGTGTATTTTGGCGACATTGAAATCAGCGGCACCGAGCGTTATCCGGAAAGCGTGGTGCGCGGTATGGCACGCTTCAGTCCCGGCTCGCCCTATGATCTGGACAAACTGCTTGATTACCAGCAGGCACTGGAGCAGGACGGCCATTACGGCGGTGCTTCGGTACAGGCCGATTTCGGCGCCATGAAAGACGACCGGGTACCGGTCAAGGTGGCGGTCAGCGAAGTGCCGCGCCAAAAATTCGAACTGGGCCTGCGTTATGACTCGGCCGACGGCCCCGGCATTCGGCTGGGCTACGACCATTACAATGTGTTCAAACGCGGTTACGTATTCTCCAGCCTGATCGACACCGACCGTTACCAGTCCACGGTGGCCGTGGGCTTGAGCCAGCCGCGCCAGGCCAACGGCCGTTTTTGGACCAGCAACCTCAGCTACAGCCGTTCCACCACCCAGAATCTGGAAACCAACGCACTTTCCGGCGGCGTCTGGTATGTGCGCGACCGCAACAACAT
>JBHAET010000140.1:0-10316 GCA_041855705.1 Neisseriaceae bacterium | reverse complement strand
CAATGGCCGGCCTGCAAACGGCGGATGTCGTCACGACCACGGCCGTTCTTGGCAAATGCCGGCGGCGGTTCTGTCTCGCCGCCCACACCCACATAAAACCCGGCCTGCTCATCATCGTCGTCCATCGCCGGCCGGCGGCGGATGGGTGAGGTGTCGCGCGGATGCTGAAAACGGTTATCGGGCTTTAACGGAGTTACCGCGCCCACCGCAGCGGCAAAATCCACATCCGGCGCCGGTTGCGGCTGCGGCCGGACCTCGGCCTCGGCCGCCAGACGCTCGGTCCGGGCTTGCCGGCCCAATTGCTTCAATTGTTGCTGGAAATCGCTGGCCATGCTGTGCTTCCTTCGGATGGCACCCTGCTCTGCAAACGGTGCAGGCCGCATCATATAGCAAATGCACCGATTTTCCCAGACTGTGCCGGCAGGCCCATAACCGGGCGCAGCCCGTATTCTGCTCCGTCTCCGCTGCACAAGTAACGGTTGCGTCTTCCAAACCCAAACGCTACACTGCGCGCTGCTGCTTCGTTTCCCAAACACAAACCCTCATTGGAGAAAAACACAATGTTGTCCGTATTTGCCAAACCCTTGCCCTATTTGCTGGCCGCCGCGGTGGCACTGAGCGCCTGCCAACCCAATACCGCTTCCGCTCCGGCCGCCAGCGACGCTTCGGCACCACCGGCCACCAGCAGCGAAGAAAAAGTGTACAGCGTGGCGATGAATGCCAATTTCCCGCCTTTCGAGTCGGTGGACAGCGACGGCAAAATCCACGGTTTTGATGTGGATCTGATGGATGCGATGGCCAAGGCGGGCAATTTCAAAGTACGCTACAAAAACCAGCCGTGGGACGGTATTTTTGCCACCCTCAAGGGCGGTGAGAACGACATTCTGATTTCCGGCATCACCATTACCGACGAGCGCAAACAGACCATGGCCTTCTCCGATCCTTATTTTGAGGTCAAACAGGTCATTTTGGTGCCCAAAGGCCAGAACATCACCTCCGTCAACGACCTCAACAATCTGGAAAAAGTCGGCGTGACCACCGGCACCACCGGCGACTTGGCCGCCCAAAAAATCCTGGGAGTGACCAGCCCCAAAATCGCCCGCTTTGAAAGCCTGCCCTTGGTGATCAAGGAAATTGAAAACGGCGGGGTACAGGCCATGGTCAGCGACAGCGCGGTGGTGGGCCACTACATCAAAAACAACAGCGACCGCGGTTTCACCATGGTTGAAGTGCCCGACTTTGAAGTGGAACAATATGGCATCGCCGTGCGTCAGGAAGACACCGAGTTGCTGAAAACCCTGAACGACGCTTTGAAAAAAGTGCGCGACAGCGGTGAATACGATGCGATCTACAGCAAATACTTTGCCAAATAAACCCGCAACACCCGCAACAGGCACCGGTACCCGCCGGTGCCTGTTGGCGCCTGAACACCCGTGGTGACCGATCAAACCGATGCAGTAACGGCTACAGTCCGTCCCCGTCCAGTCTGCCACGGGCCGCATCATGCCCCGCACGCCGACCAATTATGATTCGATGGCAACAGAACGGGCCAATGGCCCAGCTCACCCAAGCACATCCACACCGAACCGTACCCCAGCGCATTCGTTTTGAACCGGCAACCGGCCGCATGGTCTGAAATCAGGCCAGCAACCTGTACCGGCCCGTTCAGGCAGCCTTGATTCGAACCACCATGTCCGATACCACGCCAGTCCCACGCTACCGCCCGCATCCACCCGGCGGCGGCCTGCTGCCCAGCCACAGCCTGGATTGCCCCGGCTGCGGACTGGCCTTGACGCTGGAAATCCTGGCACCGGGCGAGGCTGCCTATTGCCCACGTTGCCGCCAACCGCTGGTCAAGGTACCGCGCCAACCGTTCAGCGAGCCTTTGGCATTGTCGCTGGCCGCCCTAGCGGTCATGGCGGTGGTGTACAGCCAGCTGTTCGTACTGGTGGAGCTCTCCGGTGTCTATGCCCGCTTAACGTTGCCGGAAATGGTGCGCGTGCTGTTAATGCAGGACTTCGGCGTGCTGGCCGAAGTGGTGTTCGGCCTCACCTTCGGCACGCCTATTCTATTTGTGTTCACCTGCCTGTATGTATACGGCGGCCTTTATTACCAGCGGCCGCTGCCGGCCATGCTGCACGCCACCCGCGCTCTGGTAAGGCTGCGCAGCTGGATGATGGTCGATGTGTTTTTCATTTCGACCCTGGTGGCCTACATCAAACTGGGCACCGTGGCCAAAGTGTCGTTTGGCGCCGCTTTCTGGCTGATGTTCGTGCTCGCGGTCTTGCTGCTGCGCATTGCCCAATGCATTCCCGAACACTGGATTTACTATCAAATCCAGCAACTGCTGGGCCGTGATCCGCGCCGCCTGGTGCGCACCGCCCACACTCTCAATTGCAGCAAATGCGGCTACCACCAGCCACAACAGCGCCGCTATTGCCATGTGTGCGGCTCACCGCTTTATCACCGCCGCCCGCAAAGCCTGAGCACCAGCCTGGCGTTTCTGCTGGCGGCACTGATTCTGTATGTGCCGGCCAACCTGCTGCCCATCATGATTTCCAGCAACCCGCTGGTGACCGAGATCAGCACCATTCTGGACGGCATCCTGTTTATGTGGCGCAGCGGCGACCGGCTGATTGCGGTGATCATTTTCTGCGCCAGCGTGATTGTGCCAATCGTCAAAATCCTGGCGCTGATGGTGCTACTGTACTCGGTACACCGCACCCCGCTGTTCGGACCGGTGCGCCTGACCGCGCTGTATCGGATCAGCGAATGGATCGGCCGCTGGTCAATGGTGGACATCTTTGTCATCACCATTCTCATGTCCGCTTTCCGCACACCCTTGGCGCGCGTGGTGCCCGGACCGGCGGCGGTGTATTTCTGCCTGGTGGTGTTGCTGACCATGCTGGCTGTCCACTACTTCGACCCGCGCCTGATTTGGGATAAAATGCGCGCCAATGCCTTGGCCAAAACATCATGAACAAACCCGCCTCCCGCCCCGATCCGGCCGCCACCACGGCCACCATCCGCGCCACTCCCGCCCTCAATTCGGTGGTGTGGCTGATTCCCTTGCTGGCACTGATTACCGGCGGCTGGCTGCTGTTCCAGCAGGTACGCAACAGCGGTCCGGAAATCACCCTGTACATGGACAATGCCGAGGGGATCGAAGTCAACAACACCGTGATCAAGGTACTCAACGTCACCGTTGGCCGGGTCAGCGACATCAAATTGCGCGACGATGAACAAGGTGTGGCCATTACCGCCCGCATGTCGGCCGATGTACGCCACCTGTTGCGCAAAGATACCCATTTTTGGATTGTCAAACCGCGGATTGACCAAAGCGGCATTACCGGCTTGAACACCCTGGTTTCCGGCGCCTACATCGCCTTTAGCCCCGGCCACGATGAAGAAAAAGCCGATATCTTTGATGTGGCCGACATGCCGCCGGTCAGCGCCATTGGCCAACACGGCCTGCGTCTGCGTCTGAAAGGCCGCAACGACAAACTGCTCAGCCCCGGCAGCCCGGTACTTTACGGCAACGTGCCGGTGGGCCAGGTGGAAAGCGCCCACTT
The DNA here is from genome assembly GCA_041855705.1 of Neisseriaceae bacterium. Taxonomy (GTDB): domain Bacteria; phylum Pseudomonadota; class Gammaproteobacteria; order Burkholderiales; family Neisseriaceae; genus JALJZY01. Next base: position 6,744 of record JBHAET010000140.1, on the reverse strand, counting down.
TGAACCGGCCGACAGCAGCATGCACTACCAGATTTACATCAACAGCCCCAACGATCAGCTGATTGGCGACCAGGTGCATTTCTGGCTGCAAAGCGGCATCCGTGTCGATACCGGGGCAGCCGGTATCAAAATCGATAGCGCACCTTTAAGCGCCCTGCTCTCGGGCGCCATTGCCTTTGATGTTCCGGCCACCGGCAAAGGCGGCAAAGTCGAAAACAATGCCGAATTCACCCTTTACAACAGCCGCCACGAATTGGACAACCAGGCCAGTGACCGGGCGCTCTATTACGTTGCCTTTTTCCGCCAGTCGGTGCGCGGCCTGGAACCCGGTGCGCCGGTGGAATACAAGGGACTGCGTATTGGCAGCGTCAGCGATGTGCCTTATTTCGGCCGCAACGACAGCCACCGCCTGTTTGCCAACGGCTGGATTCCGGTGCGCATCCGCATTGAACCTGCACGCATGGAAATCAATGCCGACGCCCAAAGCCGGGAAGTCTGGCAGCAACAACTGGCCGACGCCATGCAGCGCGGGCTGGCCGCCAATCTGAGCAGCGGCAACCTGCTGTTGGGCAACCAGTACATCGAGCTGAGCGACGGCGGCAGCGGCCAAAACCTGTTGCGGCCGGTTGCCGAGTATCAGGGCCATCCGGTGATGGGCAGCCGCGGCGGTGGCGGTTTGGATCAGCTGCAACAGCAATTGGCCGACTTGCTCGACAAATTCAACAAACTGCCGCTGGAGCGCACCCTGACCGAACTGAACGGCAGCCTGCGCGAACTGAAGGCCACCCTCAACAGCGCCAACCGCCTGCTGGACCAACCGGCAACCCGCCAATTGCCGCAGGAACTCAACCATACCCTGCAACAACTGCAGAAAACCCTGCAAGGGGTTTCGCCGCAGTCCCCCCTGTACGGCGAAGTGCAAGAAACCCTGCGCAATCTGGACCAAACCCTGAAACAGGCACAGCCCACCTTGCGCACACTCAAACAACAGCCCAATGCGCTGATTTTCGCACCGGGCAATACCGACCCGATTCCGAAAGGAGTGCGCTGATGCGATCTGCCGCCCTCATCGTCGCCGCTGTCCTGCTGGCCGGTTGTGCCGCAACACCGCCGCAATACTACCGTTTGCCCGATACCGGCAGCAGCAAGGCCATCAACCACGGCCGGCCGCCGGCCTATCTGCAGGTACGGTTGAGCGACAGCCTGTCGTCCGGCAGTCTGGTGTATCAAGTATCACCCACCCAAGTCCATTTTGCCCGCCAACACCAGTGGGCCGACGATTTGGCACCGGCCATTGCCGGCCAGTTGGCCAACGCACTCAACCAGCGCGATGGCCAATACCACTATGTAAACCACCGCAGCACTGATGGCCATATGCCGGTGCTGACCGTGTATCTGGATCATTTTGAGGGCAGCCATACCGGCCACACCCGGATTGCCGGTTACAGCCAGTGGTCCGATCAGTCCCATCCGACAACCTTCGACATCCGTACTCCGCAGCAGGGCGATGGCCATGATGCGATGGTGCGCACCCTGGCCGAGGGCCTGCAACAACTGGCCACCGAACTGACCCGCTAACCCACACACAAGGCCCCAGGCTGCCTGAAACCGGTTTTCAGGCAGCTTGGGGCCTTTGCAAAATCGCCAGATGCGGATGCCGTTCAAGGCGTAGATCAGGCCGCGAGCACACACACATCAAGTACAAAGCTCAGCAAACAGCGCACAACGCAAAAATGCGCCGCAGACGGGGCATTGCACAGGTCTCAAACCAACTTACCAACCCAGCCATGCCTGTAACGGCGCCAGGTAAAACAAGCAAATAATGGCCATCAGTGCCAGTGCAATCCCGGCCGCATTCACCGCATGGATTTTCTCACGAAACAGCAAACCGCCAATCAGCGTGCCCAGCACAATGACCCCCAGGTTCATGCCCGCAAATACCAAGGTCGGGTTGCTGCCATACGCCTGATGGGCACGGATGTAAAACAGAATATTGGCAAAATTGAGCAGGCCGAGCAGCAGGCCGCCAACCATACTGGCCCGGTTCCAGGATGTGCGCCGCCATAACAGGTAAGCCCAGATCAGCACCCCGGCCAGCACGAACGCCAGCAATAATGTGGGGGCCAAGGCCTGACCGCTGGCCGACAGACGTTTAAACAGAATGTCGATGATTCCGTAACCGGCCCACACGGCCAGCAAATAACCGGCGGCATGAACACCGCCATGCTTGCCGCCGGCCGGCCGGTACAGCAAGGCAAGCAAAGCCGGCACGGCCAGCAGCAGGCCGATCAGTTTGTTGCTGGTCAGCACTTCGCCAAACAGCACAAAAGCCGCCATCACCGGCAAAAACAGGGCCAGACGCTGGGCCGCATCGGCCTTGGCAATACCGGCCGCATCCACCGCCCGCCCCATCATCACAAACACCGTCGGCAACAGCAGACCCAGGGCCAAGAACAGCGGCCAGGCCGGCAAATAGCTTTGCCACTGCCCCATGTCCGGCCGCAAAAAATACACGCAACAGGCCGCCGCCACCGGATAATTGACCGCCACCATCTGCGTCACCAGCATGCCCTGCCGCCGCGCCAGTTTCAACAATACCGACACGGCCACACTGCACACAATGCTGAGTAATAAAAAAATCATTTCAACCACCTACCGAAAAAACGGCGGGATTCTACCGCAGGACACACACCTTGGGCACACACAGAAACCTTTGCTCCGGATGTAAATGCCATTCAAGGTGAGGCCTTTGCAAAACCTCCAGATGTGGATGCAGTTCAAGGCGCAGCAGCGCAGCGAGTGCAGACATAACATAGAGTTAGGCAAACGAGCGAGCAGCGCACAACGCAGAAATGCGCCGCAGACGGGGGTTTTGCAAAGGTCTCAAGGTGCAGCAGCACAGCGAGAGGACATAAACTGACACCAAGGAAAAGCACCGCAGATGGGGGTTTTGCCAAGGTCTCATTCGTGGCTTTGACAGGCGGCCGCCAAATGTTTTCAGGCAGCCTGCCAGGCTGCCTGAAAACACTGCTTTAGCACATTGCTTTAACGCGCTTGCCAACGGGCCTGTGACTCGCGGATCACCGCCTTGGCTTCCTCAATATCACCCCAATGGGTTACCTGGGTGGTGCCCGGTTTTTTCAGGTCTTTGTAGTGATTGAAATGAAACTCGATCTGTTTGATCAGCTGTGCCGGCAAATCCGACAGGCTGTTGATGGCATTGCCGGTGTGGCGGTCGTCCGCCGGCACCACCACCACCTTGTCGTCCACCTCGCCATCATCGACAAACTTCATCACGCCAATGACTTTGGCTTCCAGGTAAATGCCGGTGGGCAGCGGGCTGTCGGTGATGATCAGGGCATCCAATTCGTCACCGTCTTCATCCAGGGTTTGCGGGATAAAGCCGTAGTTGGTCGGTTTGGCAAACGCCTGCGGCTCGACCCGGTCCAGCTGCATCACCGCCAGTTTGCGGTTCCATTCGATTTTGTGGTTGGAGCCTTGCGGAATTTCCACCACCACGTTGATGATGCCGCCATCCACATCGCCGGCATCCAGAATCTGGTTAAAATCGGCCATCTTTATTCCTTTTGCTTGTTGTTTGTTTGTCCATCAAAGAGACCTTTGCAAAACCCCCATCTGCGGCGCATCTCTGCGTTGTGCACTGCTCGCTCGCTTAACTCTATGTTATGTCTGCGCTCGCTGCGCTGCTACGCCTTGAACTGCATCCACATCTGGAGGTCTTGCAAAGGTCTCTAAAAACCCCGCGCCGGCGGGCACGGGGCGGTTTTCGTACCAAATCAGGCATCAACGCTGTCGGCAATGCGCTGATATTCTTCAATTTCATTGAAGTTCATATAGCGATACACTTCGGCGCCTTTCTCGTTGATGATGCCGATGTTGGCCTGATATTCCTCAATGCTGGGGATGTGGCCCAATTTGGAGGCAATCGCCGCCAATTCGGCCGAGCTCAAATACACATTGGTGTTTTTGCCCAAGCGGTTGGGGAAGTTGCGGGTGGAGGTGGACACCACGGTGGCACCTTCGCGCACTTGGGCCTGGTTACCCATGCACAGCGAGCAGCCTGGCATTTCCATGCGCGCACCGGCACGGCCCAATACGCCGTAATGGCCTTCGTCCGACAACTGTTCGGCATCCATTTTGGTCGGCGGCGCCACCCACAGCCGCACCGGAATGTCCGATTTGCCTTCCAGCAGTTTGGAAGCCGCGCGGAAGTGGCCGATGTTGGTCATGCACGAACCGATGAATACTTCGTCGATTTTGGTGCCGGCCACTTCGGACAGGAATTTGACATCATCCGGATCGTTCGGGCAGGCCAGAATCGGCTCTTTGATATCGTCCATATTGATGTCGATTACCGCAGCATATTCGGCATCGGCATCGGCTGCCAGCAGTTGCGGGTCGGCCAGCCATTTTTCCATGTTTTCGATGCGGCGGCGCAGAGTACGTGCATCCTGATAGCCATCGGCAATCATGTTTTTCATCAGCACGATGTTGGACTTCATGTATTCGATGATCGGCTCTTTGTTCAGCTTCACGGTACAGCCGGCGGCAGAACGTTCGGCCGAAGCATCGGACAATTCAAACGCCTGCTCCACCTTCAGATCCGGCAAACCTTCGATTTCCAGAATCCGGCCGGAGAAAATGTTTTTCTTGCCGGCTTTGGCCACAGTCAACAGACCGGCCTTGATTGCATACAGCGGAATGGCATTGACCAAATCGCGCAGGGTAATGCCCGGTTGCAGCTTGCCGGAAAAACGCACCAGCACCGACTCGGGCATGTCCAGCGGCATCACGCCGGTGGCAGCGGCAAACGCCACCAAGCCGGAGCCGGCCGGGAAAGAAATGCCGATCGGGAAACGGGTGTGCGAATCGCCGCCGGTGCCCACGGTATCCGGCAGCAGCAAACGGTTCAACCAGGAGTGGATCACACCGTCACCCGGGCGCAGCGACACACCGGATCGGGAAGAAATAAACTCCGGCAATTCCTTGTGGGTGCGCACATCCACCGGCTTCGGATAGGCGGCGGTGTGGCAGAATGACTGCATGACCAAGTCGGCCGAGAAACCCAGACAAGCCAGGTCTTTCAGTTCGTCGCGGGTCATCGGGCCGGTGGTGTCCTGGGAACCGACGGTGGTCATTTTCGGCTCGCAATAGGTACCGGGGCGCACGCCCTGGCCTTCCGGCAAACCACAGGCACGGCCCACCATTTTTTGTGCCAGCGAGAAACCGGCCTTGCTTTCGGCCGGAGCCTGCGGCAAGCGGAATTCGGTGGAAGCCGGCAAACCCAGCGCCTCACGGGCTTTGGCAGTCAAACCACGGCCAATGATCAGGTTGATGCGGCCGCCGGCCTGCACTTCGTCCAGCAGCACTTGCGATTTGAGCTGGAATTCGGCCACGGTTTCGCCGTTTTTCACGATTTTGCCTTCATACGGCAAAATATCGACCACATCACCCATGTTCAGGGCCGAGACGTCCACCTCAATCGGCAGCGCACCGGAGTCTTCCTGGGTATTGAAGAAAATCGGAGCGATTTTGCCGCCCAAGCACACGCCGCCGAAACGCTTGTTCGGCACGTAGGGAATGTCTTCACCGGTATGCCAAATCACCGAGTTGGTGGCGGATTTGCGCGAAGAACCGGTGCCGACCACATCGCCGACATAGGCCACCAAATGACCTTTGGCTTTCAGTTGCTCCAGCATTTTGATCGGGCCGATTTCGCCCGGTTTGTCGGGATTGATGCCTTCGCGCGGATTTTTCAGCATCGCCAAGGCATGCAGCGGGATGTCGGGACGGCTCCAGGCATCCGGCGCCGGTGACAAATCGTCGGTATTGGTTTCGCCCGGCACTTTGAAAACGGTCACGGTGATTTTTTCCGCCACTTTGGGGCGGCTGGTAAACCATTCGGCATTGGCCCACGACTCCACCACGGCTTTGGCATGCGGGTTGCCGGCTTTCATTTTTTCTTCCACATCATGGAAAGAATCAAACATCAGCAAGGTGTGTTTCAAACCTTCGGCGGCAATCGGCGCCAGCTGGTCGTTGTCCAGCAATTCAATCAGCGGATGAATGTTGTAGCCGCCCAGCATGGTGCCCAACAACTTGGTCGCCAGTTCGGGCGACACCAGCGGGCTTTCGGCCGAACCTTCGGCAACGGCGGCCAGAAACGAAGCCTTGACCTTGGACGCATCATCCACACCGGGCGGTACGCGGTGCGACAACAGTTCGACCAGAAACTCGCCTTCACCGGCAGGCGGATTTTTCAGCAATTCGACCAGTTCTTCGGTTTGTTTGGCAGTCAGTGGCAAAGCCGGGATACCTTGGGCTTCACGTTCTGCCGCAGCAGCACGATAGGCTTCTAACATCGCAACATCCTTTATGTAATGGTTTCGGGGTTCTTATTCTGATTCTGTTTTGCTGCACAGCAGCGGCGCTAATCATAAACCAAAATGCCGTAAATAGAAACCGCTGCCGGGGTGTCGGACAGCGGTTTCAGGCAGCATCAGCGCTTGCGGCTTTGTTCGTAAATCGGCATCACGCTGGGCAATTGTTTGCGGATGTCGCTGATGCGGTCGTTATTGGTCGGGTGGGTCGACATCAGGCCGGCAATCAGGCCGTTGCCGCTGTTGTTGGCGGCATTCATTTTTTCCCACACGCTGATCGCGGCATTCGGGTCGTAACCGGCCTTGGCCATCAGCACCAGGCCGCCGCGGTCGGCATCACGCT
>JBHAET010000139.1:0-3892 GCA_041855705.1 Neisseriaceae bacterium | reverse complement strand
CTTCCTGGGTGCGGCGCGCCGCCGGCATCGACAGCTTGGACCAGGCCTACGGCCACAGCGGCGTGGTGGCCAATTTTGCGGTCGAGCACCCGCATCAGGCCACGGCGTTTCAGTGGTTTCGCGAAGGTGAGGTACTGGCGTGGCTGCCTTTGCCCAATCAACAAGTGTCGATGGTGTGGAGCACATCCCGGCCGCAGCGGCTGACCGCACTGGCGGCCGATGAGTTGGCACACACGGTGGCCGCTGCCGGCGGCACCCGCTTGGGCCGTTTGCAGGCGCTGTCGCCGGCATTTGCGTTCGAGCTGGTGTTGCGCCGGCCGCAAACCACGGTGGCACAGCGGGTGTTGTTGTTGGGCGATGCCGCCCATACCGTGCATCCGCTGGCCGGGCAGGGCGTGAACCTGGGTTTTGGCGATGTGCAATGCCTGGCCGGACTGGTGGCCGGTCACCGCGACATCGGCGCCTGGCCGCTGCTGCAACAATACCGTCAATTGCGCCTGTTGCCGGTGCGCTGCATGCAGCAAGGGTGTGACGGCCTGTTCAAGCTGTTTGCCGAACAATATGTGCCGGGTGCCGCCTGGTTGCGTAACCGCGGCATGAGCATGGTCAATGATGCGGCTTGGTTGAAACGGCGCCTGATGCGCGAAGCCATGGGTTTGTAGCATGGGATGTTGCAGATGATGCCGGGGCCGTGGCTGGCCGTGGCGGTTGGTGCCGCCGGCGGCGCCCTGCTGCGTTATGCGTTCAATCTGTGGTTGGGCCGGCGCAGCGACTGGCTGGCGCTGGACACACTGGCCGCCAACTGGTTGGGCGCCTATCTGATCGGCGTGCTGGTGGCGCTGCTGGCCCTGTGGCCGACGGCCCATCCGCACTGGCGCTTATTGCTGCTGACCGGTTTTTTGGGCAGTTTCACCACCTTTTCCGGCTTTTCGCTGGAAGTGCTGCTGCTGTTGCAGGCGCAACGGTGGCTGGCGGCAACCGGGGTCATCATGCTGCATGTGTGTGGTTCGGTGCTGCTGACCGCCTTGGGGATGGCCACGGTCCGTTGCTGGCGTTAAAAGGGGCTGTTGGCCATGAATGCAACGACGGCATGTTGGGGCAACATGGCCCGAGACCTTTGCCAAATACCCATCTGCGGCGAATTTCTGCGTTGCGCGCTGCTCGCTGGTTTGCTTAACTCTATGTTATGTCTGCACTCGCTGCGCTGCGACGCCTCGAACTTCATCCACATCTGGATATTGTGCAAAGGTCTTGGCCCGTCTGCCGTGTGAACAATGCGCTCAAGATGTCCAGTCTTGCTGTGTTTTCCGCTTTAAAACCGCTTCGCCGGCCAATTGATCCTGACACCGGTAACCGTCATCCGCATTGTGTTCATCCAGTGCATCGAAGACCGGCAATACAGCAATACATGCCACAAGCAATAACAGGCTGCCTGAAAACGGTTTTCAGGTAGCCTGTTGCCGTTTGGTGCATTCGGCCGCATGGGTTTGTCCCCAGCGGTGCATGGCTTCGATAACCGGCATCAGGGTGCGGCCGAATTCGGTGAGCGAATACTCCACTTTCGGTGGCACCTGCGGATACACTTCGCGGTGCACAATGCCGTCATTTTCCAGCTCGCGCAGCTGCAGCGTGAGCATGCGCTGGGTGATGCCGGCCATCAGCCGCTGCAATTCGTTGAAGCGGCGGGTTTCGGTGCTTAAGTGATATAAAATCAATACCTTCCATTTTCCGCCAATGATGTCGAGGGTGGCCACGACCGGACAGCAGGTTTCGTATTCGTGGGTTTCTGGCGCCATATCGACTCCTTGTTTTTGGGTTTTATGGTATAAAAAATGTGCGTACTTGTATAAAAAATTGTACTGCGTATAATACGCCTAACGAAACAAAAAGCCTATAGGAAAAACACGATTTTCAGCATTTTGTTGCCGGAAACGGTTTTCCCGCCATTCAATATGGCAGGCGGATATGATGGGCTAAGGCCGTTGGCAATGGTTGCAAATGGCCTGATTTGACGAAAGGAGCGCATCATGCGCATTGCAGAATTGGACCGCATCAACGAACTGGCCCGCAAAGCCAAAACCACCGGTTTGACCGCAGCGGAGCAGGCCGAACGCGCGGTTTTGCGCCAAGCTTATGTCGGCAAAGTGTGCGGCCAGCTCACCAATATGCTGTCCACGCTGACGGTGGTCGATCCTGAGGGCAACGATGTGACACCCGCCAAATTGCGAGAAGCACAGGCGGCCGGCATGCAGGTTCAGTAAACGGCATCCGAATGGGTCATGAATGATTAGATTATTAATTGAATACATCGAAAGGAAACACCATGCGCAATGTCAAACAAATTTACCGTGCCAACAACCGGCACTGGGTGGGTGATGGTTTCTGGGTACAACCCCTGTTTTCGCATATGGGTGAAGATCGCGGTACCGACCCGTTTCTGATGCTGGATTATGCGGCCCCGTACCGGTTTGCGCCCAATCAGGCGCGCAGTCCGCGTGGCGTTGGCCAACATCCGCACAAAGGCTTTGAAACCGTGACCATCGCCTATCAGGGCGAGGTGGCCCACCGCGATTCCAGCGGCGGCGGCGGGGTGATCCGCGAAGGGGACGTGCAATGGATGACTGCCGGTGCCGGCATTATCCATGAAGAGTTTCATTCCGAAGCCTTCAGCCAAAGCGGCGGCATGTTTGAAATGGTGCAATTGTGGGTGAACTTGCCGGCCAAAGACAAAAACACCCCCGCCCGTTACCAGCATTTGGCCAAGGAGAACATTCCGGAAGTGGCCTTGCCCGACCATGCCGGCCATTTGCGCCTGATTGCCGGTGATTACAACGGTGTACACGGTGCGGCCGAAACCTTTACCGAAATGAACGTGTGGGATGTGGTGGTTCATGCCGGCCAAAAAGCCGTGATCAGCGTGCCCGCCAACCACAGCCTGTCCATGGTGGTGTTGCGCGGCAATGTCACCTTCAACGGCCAAGAGCAGGCGGGTGCCGGCCAGTTGGTGGGCTTTGAGAACGGCGGTGGCGAAGTGCACATTGCCGCCGGCGACGAGGAAGTGAAAATCCTGTTGCTCTCCGGGGTGCCGATTGCCGAGCCAGTGGTGGGTTACGGCCCGTTTGTGATGAACACCGCCGAAGAAATCCGTGATGCGATCAACGATTTCAACAGCGGCAAATTCGGTCGCATCCATTGAGACGGATGTTGTCGGTAAAACAGGCAGCCTTGGGGCTGCCTGTTTTTTTGTGTGGCCATGCGTGATTTGGCAACCGCTGCAGACCCTTGCCAAACACGCCGTCCCAAAGGTTGCAGGCTGCCTGAAAACAGTTTGGTGGTGGCTTTAATGCCGGCCGGATTTCTCCAGCAGAAAATCCACCATGCTGCGCACGGTGGGGACGGAGCCGCGGTTTTTGTAATACACGAGATACAGCGGCACGGTATCGACCGCCCATTCTGGCATGAGGCGCACCCAGCTTTGGCGCAGCATGTTGTCGAAACAGGGCAGAAGCGCGATGCCGGCGCCCTCGGAAACCATTTGGCCGAGCAGGTTGGCGTCGTTGCTGTTGAGTTTGCTGCCGCCTTGTATGTGCACGCTGTGCTGCTTGCAGGTGAAGCGCCATTCGGGGTCGTCGTATTTATTGAGCAGCGTGTGGCCGTGCAGCTCGTGCGGGCTTTTGGGACGACCGGCGCGCGCCAAATAACTTTCGGCGGCAAACAGCCCCAGTTCGATGTCGGTAAGTTTGCGGGCGACGACGTTGTCGCCTTCGGGCAGGCCGAGGCGCAGGGCGATGTCGATGCCGTCTTGAATCATATTCACTTTTTTATTGTTAACTTCGATTTCCAGCAGCACGTCGGGATAGCGGCGCATGTATTCGGCCAGATGCAGCATCAG
>JBHAET010000138.1:0-3655 GCA_041855705.1 Neisseriaceae bacterium | reverse complement strand
GGCAGCAACGGCTACCAGCGCGCACTGCGCAACCTCAACCCGCGTTACCGCCTGAACGATCACCTGCCCGAAGGCACCACGCTGACCGTGACCCATACCATCGCCTCGCTCTACAACCGGTATTGCGTCAGCGGCAAGCGCGCGGACATCACCCGCCAGCTGATGCAGAGCGAGGTGCGTCAGGCCGTGGTGCGAGTCAGCGACTTCGTGCCGCAACAGGGGGCCGAAGCTCCGGCCGCCGCCCTGGCGCCTGCACAGGCAGCCCCTGCGGCACCGAAGACGCAGCCGGCAACAGCGCCTGCCCGCAATGCTTCACGCAATACCCGCCAAGCCCCTCCGCGCACGCACCGTGTCGCCCGCGGCGAAACCTTGAACGGCATTGCCAACCGCTACCGCTGCAACTTGCGCGAATTGGCCGCGGCCAACAATATCCGCGCCCCGCGCTATGCCATCCAACCGGGACAAACCCTGCGTCTGGCAGGCTGCGAAAGAAAATAAGCCTTGTGCGTTCTCCATCGGTTAGCAAGACCGGGCCGCATGCGGCCCGGTTTTTTTGTTGCCGCAGGCTGCTGCAAAGGCGCGTGAGGGCGATTGCGTAGTGGCAGCGATGCGGGCATAGTGGCGCCGGTGCGCAGGGTGGAGAGTGGGATGATTGCAGGCTTTGAAGTGCAAGCACCTGAAAAGTGCTTTATCTCGTGGGATGCCACGCATGAGGAAGTGGCCGCGTTGCCTTTTGTCAGGCTTGGCGGGGATGGCAAGTCTGGATATACGCAATTTTTCACCGTGCCTGTCCGCATCGGGGCGGTCAGGCTGGAGCACTTGTGCTTTCCGCCGGGCCGCTCTGATCTTGCTGTTCAGTATTATTCGATGCAGTGCAAAAATCCGCGCGGCCATGAAAAAGAATATGAAAGGCTGAAACAGCAACTTTCCATGGAGTGGAGGCTGGAGTCGGACGTTCCGGATTCCAGAAGATGTTACTTCTCCCAGGAGGGATTGTTTTTGGAGTTGAGCTACTGGACAGAAAAGGGTTTTATTTTTTCAGGGAATGCCTGGTTAAATTTATCCATTGAGAATAGAAGGGAATACCCGAATTTGTTGCTGGATGAGGCCAATGAGAAAAAAATGCACGTTTCCGATTGCCTCATCCTTGATGAAGCATTTGATTGGATGATTTCCTACAAGCGGGACGCTTGCGTCAAACGCCGCCCCCCGCTGATTGCATCCCGTTTTGGTGATAAAACCGTGTTTTGGCGGGATGATGTAAACAGGGTTTTCGGCATTGCAGCGGGAGCATTTTCGGTCTCCTTTCCACTGGACAGCATTGACTGCGTGCAGCTTGAACGCTTGTTTCCCGCCAAAGGCAGCGGAGGTGATTTTTTTTGTGTGAAGCAGCTGGGCGAGCCCGACTGGCGCCCTGTCATCCGCTTTGCCAGCGAGGCTCTGGATAAATATCCGGAGCTGGGCAAAGTGATTGGAAAAACCATCTATATCTTGCTGATGGGAAGCGACTGTTAGGGGGCGGGGTGTTGTTGCATGGCCGGATGCCTGGCTGGAATAAGTGCCAAAGCCGCGGCCGTGAATCTTTGGCCTTGTTCTTGCTCAGCCAAGGCGTTTGTTTGTTGCTCGTATTTCTTGTTTGCCGCAAAAAAACGGGCGCCCTTGTGGCGCCCGGTTTTTGCGTGGTGCGAGTTTATGGCGAGGCCGGGGTGTTCAGGCCGCGGCGTTCGAGCAGCGGTTTGATGTCCGGGTCCTGACCGCCGGTGAAGGCGCGGTAGAGCACCATCGGGTCCTGGCTGCCGCCCTTGGAGAGCACCGCTTCGCGCAGGCGTTCGCCATTGGCGCGGGTGAGGCCGCCGTTGTCGCGGATCCATTGCGCGCCGTGGGCATCGAGCACTTCCGCCCAGATGTAGGCGTAATAGCCGGCGGCGTAGCCACCCATGATGTGGCTGAAGTAGGGCGTGCGATAGCGCGGGAAGATGGCGGCGTAGTCGAGGCCGACATCCTTCAGTGCCTGGGCTTCATAGGCCATCACGTCGGCTGCTTGCGGCAGCTCCTTGGCCGATACCTGGTGCCAGCGCTGGTCAAGCAGGGCAGCGCCGAGATATTCGGTGGTACGGAAGCCGGAATTGAACTTGGCGCTGGCTTCGAGCTTGTCCATCAGGGCCTTCGGCATCGGCTCGCCGGTCTGGTAGTGGCGGGCATAGTTGGCCAGCACTTCCGGGAACTCGGCCCACATTTCGTTCACTTGCGAGGGGAACTCGACAAAATCACGCGGCACGCTGGTGCCGGCGAAGGTGGGATATTTCACCTTCGAGAGCATCCCGTGCAGGCCGTGGCCGAACTCGTGGAACATGGTGACCACTTCGTCCCAGGTCATCAGGGTCGGCTCGCCGTTGGCGGGCTTGGTGATGTTCTGGCAGTTGACCACCACCGGATGCGTGCCTTCGAGCAGGGATTGGCCGACGAAGCTGCTCATCCAGGCACCGCCGCGCTTGGAGCTGCGCGCATAGGGGTCGAAGATGAAGATGGCGAGCTTGCTGCCGTCGGCGTCATAGACGTCGTACACCCAGGTATCGGGGTGATATTTGGGCAGATCGGTGCGCTCTTTCAGGGTGATGCCAAAGAGGCGGTTGGCGCTGAAGAACACGCCGTTTTCCAGCACGCTCTTCATCTCGAAGTAGGGCTTGAGCTCGGCGGCATCAAAATCGTATTTGGCGCGGCGCAGTTTTTCGCTGTAGAAGTCCCAGTCCCACGGGGCCAGCTCGAAGCTCGGCTCGCCCTTGGCCTGCTGCTCGGCATCGATGAGCTTTTGCAGCTCGGCGCCTTCGCGCTGGGCGTTGCTGATGGCGGCGGGGGCCAGTTGTGCCAGCATCTGGTTGACCGCTTCCTTGTTGCCGGCGGTCTGATTGGCGAGCGAGAAGCTGGCGAAATCCGGGTAGCCAAGGAGGTTGGCGCGCTCGGCACGCAGGCGCGCCATTTCCGCGACGATGCCGGTATTGTCGTACTGCCCGCCACGGCTGCCGCGGTTGATCGAGGCACGGTAGATGCGCTCGCGCAGGGCGCGGTTTTCCAGCTGTGCCAGCGGCGGCTGGCCGGTGGTGTTGAGCAGGGTGATGAGGTATTTGCCTTCCTGCCCGCGCGCCTTGGCCGCAGCGGCGGCGCTTTCGATCTGCGCTTCGCCAAGGCCGGCGAGCTCCTCGCGGCTTTCAACCAGAACGGCGGAGTCATTCACTTCGGCAAGCACGTTCTGGCTGAATTGGGTGGCGAGGGTGGCCATGCGGCCATTGATTTCGCGCATCCGCGTTTTTTGTGCTTCATCCAGTGCGGCACCGGCACGCACGTAGTTGTCGTAGTAACGCTCGACAAGGCGCAGGCTTTCGGGGTCGAGGTTCAGGCTGGCACGCTGGTCGTAGAGCGCCTTGATGCGGGCGAAAAGCTGCGGGTTCAGGCGGATGGCGTCGGCGTGGGCGGAGAACTTCGGCGAATATTCCGATTGCAGCTTCTTGCGCGTGTCGTTGATGTCGGTACCGCTCAAATTGCCGAACACCGCCGTCGCACGGCCCAGCAGCTTGCCGGTTTTTTCCAGCGCCACGATGGTGTTTTCAAAGGTGGGGGCGGCCGGGTTGTTGGCGATGGCTTCCACTTCGCGCAGCTC
>JBHAET010000137.1:0-5283 GCA_041855705.1 Neisseriaceae bacterium | reverse complement strand
CGCATTGCCCAAATCAATCCGGCCTGCCGTGTGCTGCGGGTGGAAGATTTTGCCAGCGCCGACAATTTGCCCGCACTTTTGGGCGGGCAAATGGATTTTGTGATTGATGCCATCGACCAAGTGCGGGTGAAAGCGGCAATCGCCGCCTACTGTGTGGCGCAGCGCCTGCCGCTGGTGGTCTCCGGCGGTGCCGGTGGCCAGCGCCATCCCGGCCTGATTCAGTGCGCCGACTTGAGCCGTGTTACCCACGACCCGCTGCTGGCCAATCTGCGCTACACTTTGCGCCGCCATTACGGTTTTGCCCGTGGCGGTACGGCCATGGGGGTGCGTTGCGTGTTCTCCACCGAAAGCATCACTCCGCCGCACAGCAGCGATGCCTGTGCCGCAGCAGCCGCACCGCAAGGTCTGTCTTGTGCTGGTTACGGTGCCAGCATGCTGGTAACCGCCACCTTCGGCCTGTTCTGTGCCCATGCCGCCATCGAGCATCTGGCGACCGAGGCTGCCTGAAATACCATGCACCCGCATCCGCCCCACTCCGCCCCCGATGCCCCGGCCGTGGCCTGGCTGTTCGGCCAGCCGGTGACCGATGTCCCGCAAGACCTGTTCATTCCGCCGGATGCGTTGCAGGTGGTGCTGGCCAGCTTTGAAGGGCCGCTGGATCTGCTGCTCTATCTGATCCGCAAGCAGAATATTGATGTGCTGGACATTCCGATGCTCAAGATTACCGAGCAATATCTGGCCTATATTGCCCAGATGGATGCCCGCGAGCTGGATTTGACCGCCGAATACCTGCTGATGGCGGCGGTGCTGATCGAAATCAAATCACGGCTGCTGTTGCCGCAACCGCCGACCGAAGACGATGCCGAAGCCCCGGATCCGCGTGCCGAACTGGTGCGCCGGCTGCTGGCTTACGAGCAAATGAAGCTGGCCGCCCAAGGGCTGGATGCCCTGCCACGCGCCGGCCGCGATTTTGCCTGGGCCTATCTGCCGCTGGAAATCACCGTCGCCGCCAGGCTGCCTGAAGTTCAGGCCGCCGATTTGACCCGGGCCTGGTTATCGATTCTGGCTCGCGCCCAACACCACCGCCATCACCGGGTGGTGCAGGAAAGCCTGTCGGTGCGCGCGCAAATGAGCGCCATTTTGCGCCGGCTGCAAACACACGGCCACTGCCGGTTTGCGGACCTGTTCGACCCCGGCGCCGGACCGGCCTGGGTGGTGGTCAATTTCATCGCCTTGCTGGAATTGGCCAAAGAGGGGCTGGTGCAGCTGGTGCAGCACAGCGATTACGCCCCCATCGAAATCCATGATGCTGCCGGCGAGTCGGCCGTGCTGCCCGTGCCAGATGTGGACAACCCTGCTGAGGGCACGACCTAAGTCACCGCCCCTTATCCAGCCGTATCGGCCACAGTCAAGGCATTGATGCTGCGCAACAAAGCCACCGGATCATCGGCTCCGGTTACCGGCCGGCCCATCACCAGATAATGGCTGCCGGCCGCCAGCGCCTGTTGCGGGGTCATGATCCGACGTTGGTCGTCCTGGTTGGCGGCCACATCCGGACGGATACCGGGAGTAACCAGCACAAAATCGGCACCCTGTGTCTGGCGCAGCATGGCGGCTTCGTGCGCTGAACACACCACCCCGTCCAAGCCCGATTGCCGCGCCAACGCCGCCCAGTCACACACCAGTTCGTGCGGCGCACGGCTCAGGCCGATTTCGGCCAAATCCGCCGCCTCCATGCTGGTCAGCACCGTCACCCCGATCAATAACGGCCGCGTGTGGCGCTGGGCCAGGGCATTGGCCGCCGCCTCCATCATGCGCCGGCCGCCGGCAACATGCATGTCCAGCATCCACACCCCCATGTCGGCCGCCACCTTGCACGCCGATGCCACGGTGTTGGGAATGTCGTGGTATTTCAAATCCAAAAACAATTTGAAGCCCTGATTGATCAGGCTTTCAGCCAAATGGCGGCCGGCGGCGGTAAACAGTTCTTTGCCGATTTTCAATTGACACAACGCCGGGTCCAGGCGGCGGACAAAAGCCAGCGTGGTTTGCGCATCGGCAAAGTCCAGGGCCACAATCACCGGCGTACGGCCGGCAGTGGCCGCAGGCGGATCACAGATCAGGGGATTCATACGGAGGTCCTTGATACAACCGGTTAACAGCCAATCATATTAGGCAATCCTGTTTTCAGGCAGCCTCAAGGCTGCCTGAAAACAGGGATCACACCTCAATACGGTTGGGGGTAAAGGTTTCCCATTTGTTGCAGGCCGGGCAATGCCAGAAAAACACCTGCGATTTGAAATGGCAGTGACGGCAGCGGTACATCAGCGCTTTTTGCATGTGGCGGCCCATCACGCCGCGCATCATGTCCACATCGGCGCGCCAGCTGGGGGCCAGATCGCTGATTTGCAGCCCGAGCAAACGGTACACACCGGCCAAGTCCGGCTTGGCCCGCACCAGCTCGGCCGCGGTTTGCGCCGCCTGCTGTTCGCCGTACAGCAGCAGCGATTTTTCATAAATCACATTGATTAGGTCCAGCTGCGGAAAGGTTTGCATATAGCCGCGCAACACCGCCAGCCCGGTTGCGGCCTCGCCCAAGGCATCGTAGGCATCGTACAGGCGCTCGCCGACCATGCTCAGGTATTCGTGGTTCTGTTTCTCGATCGCGCTGTACGCATCAATTGCCGCCTGGTACTGCTGCTGTTTTTGCGCCACATCACCCAAAATCAGGTTGGCGCGGGTGCATTTGCGGTTGACCGCCAGCGCCTGATGGGCATAATGCGCCGCTTCGGCCAACTGCGAGCGGAATAAGGCGGCCTGGGCCAGTTCGCAATAAAACTGTGCGATTTCAAACTGGTAACTCTGATTGCCGTCGCTGAGCGCCTGGGCCAGCTCAATCGCCTTTTCCCAGTCGCGGTCCTGCTGGTAAATGTGCAGCAGCAACTGGCGCGCCGGCTTGGCCATCTGCCCCTGTTGCAGGCCGAGAAAAATCTGCTCCGCCCGGTCCACGAGTCCGGCCATCTGATAATCCTGCCCCAGTTCGAACAGCACGGTGTCGCGCCGCTCGCCGCTGGTATCCGGCGAATCCAGCAAGCGCTGGTGCAGGGCAATCGCCTTGTCGTTCTCGCCGCGCTGGCGATAGAGTTTGCCCAGGGTCAGCTGCAAGGCGTAACCGCCCTGCGACTCGTGCTGCTCGTCCACCACTTCGGCCAAGGCACGGGCAGCGGCACCGCTGTTGCGCTCCACCAGTGCATCCAGGCTTTTGTAAAAACCTTCGGGCACCGCCTTGGCCTGTTTGAGCACGGTGCGCATGTCCACCCGCGCCGCAAACCAGCCCATGGCAAAAAACAGCGGCAGCATCACCACCAGCGGCACCAGCAGCCACAGCCAGAATTCATTGCCTTCCATGCCGGCTGCCTTATGCTTGTTGTTGCTCAGCGGCCGGTGACACGGGAGCCACCGCCGGCGCTTCGGCAGTGCGCTGCTGCTTGTCCAGCTTGTCCAGCGCAGCCTGCAGGCGTGCCGCCTCGTTGCGCAAGGTCAGCAGGCGGCGGAACATGGCCAGCACGCCGATGGCGGCACCAATCACAAACACCGCCAACAAGAGCACAATCAGCGGCAGACTCACCGGCTGGCCGGGCAGGTAGTGGAACACCACACTGTCGGTATTGCTGACTGCCAATACCAGAAACAACAACAGCAGCACGATTTTCAACAAGGTATAAACCGTTTTCATATCAATCCTGTCAGCATTGGGCCCGTGGGGCAGATTCCGCCGCCGGCATCCGAACCGGCCGGCAACGGCGCCGAAACGGCCTCAAGTGTAAACGATTTGCCGGCTTTGCGATACGGCCGCTGCACTGCAACAAGCGGACAATCTGTGTACAATGGCGCCTGTTTTTGATTTCTGATCCCTGTTTATGCACGCACTTTCCCTGCGCCGGCGCCACCGTCTGGCCCGTTTGGATGCCGCCGGCCTGCTGGCCGCACTGGAACCGGAACAGCGCGATTTTGCCTGCATTCTGGCCGAAACCGCCTATTGGTTCCGCTGCGGCGGCGCGGTTCAGGCAGCCTCGCGCATGGCACAGCTGCAAGCCGCACTGCGCCGGCAGCCGGACATCTGCGCCCAGCTGGGCCACGCCTTTTTTCGCTGGCTGCAACAAACCCATCTCTATCCGGGGCTGGTGAGTCTGGGACTGTTCTCGCGCCACGGCATGATGCGCGAAATCGGCACCCACCTGTACGACCGTTTCAACCCGCCGCCGCAATCGGCCCTCGACTTGCGCGATGTATTGGCCCAGGCATTCGACAGCCGGCACGACGCGGCCTGGCTCAACGCCATCGAACCGGCGCAATGGCGGATGCTCTACCATCTGCTCGGCCGGGGCGCCGGTCGCGAAGCACAGCAGGCGGCGGCCAGGCATTTTCTCAGCGAATCGCTGCACGCGCTGGAAATGCTGTCAATCTGGGTGGCGGCCGAAGAGCTGAATCCCGATCTGGTGCGCATCGACCGGCGTCTGCTGGATGTGGACTCCCCCTTTGGTGCCCTGCAGCGCGAAATCAGCCTGCTGGTCCGCCAGGCCCAGTCGCGGCTGACCGGCAACAGTACCGATGCCGGCACCAGCCCGCCGGCCGACGAAGATCATGCACGGGTGATGCTCGACCAATGCCACACCCAGGTCGCCCGCCTCAAACGGCGCGGCACCGGCGTTGGCACCGGCTCGTCCATGGCGGTGGCCCACCTGCTGGAACGGCTGGAGCAAACCCTCAACCGGCTGGAACTGCTGCTTGACATCCACACCCGGGCCAGCGGCAGCCGCCGCAGCCGCTGCGTGCTCCATTTGTGCCGGCAGCTGATCCAGGCCGCGGCCACCCGCCGCACCATCGGCACCGTGTGGCAAAGCAGCGTGAAAATGCTGTCGCAAAGCATTACCCAGAACACCAGCAACCACGGCGAACACTACATCACCCGTACCCGCAGCGAATACTGGCACATGCTGCGTTCGGCCGCCGGCGCCGGCGTGATCATCGCCCTGATGGCGCTGCTGAAAATCCGGATCGGCCATTTGGGTCTTGGCCCCGGGCTCACCACCCTTCTCACCTGCCTCAACTACGGGCTCGGCTTTGTGCTGGTGCACATGCTGCACTTCACCATCGCCACCAAGCAGCCGGCCATGACCGCTGCCAGCTTTGCCGCCGCCGTGCAGCGCAACGAACGCGGGCGGGCGCAGTCGGCACGGCTGGCCGAATTGCTGATCGATGTGAACCGTTCGCAAAGCATTG
>JBHAET010000136.1:0-6089 GCA_041855705.1 Neisseriaceae bacterium | reverse complement strand
GACCTTTGCAAAACCCCCATCTGCGGCGAATTTTTGCTGATACTCTTTGCGATACTGCCCGCTCCGCTTGGCCTTTCTCCATATGATGCCTGCACTCGCGGCGTGGCCTGCGCCTTGAACTGCATCCGCATCGGGAGGTTTGGCCAAGGTCTCAGGCTGCCTGAAACCGTCAGAACGGCCTGTATCCAATACCAACGAATACCAATATGCACACAGACACCCACACACCACCACCTCCTTTCGCGCCGCCGTCGGTCTACATCCGTCAGACAGCGGCTTTTCTGCCCAATGCGCCGGTTGGCAACGATGCCATGGAAGCGGTATTGGGCATGGCCGGGGACGTGCCATCAAGGGTGCGTGCCCGCATTTTGCGTTCCAACGGCATCATCAGCCGGCATTATGCGATTGATCCGGTGAGCCGCCAGGCCACCCATTCCTGTGCCGAACTGGCGGCGCAGGCGGTGCAGGCGCTGTTTGCCGATGATGCCGATTGGCCGGCAGTCGGCCTGTTGGCCTGCGGCACATCGTATCCGGACCAGACCATGCCCGGTCACGGCGCCATGGTGCACGGCTTGTTGCCGGCATTGGGGCCGTGCGAAATGGTGAGTACCGCCGGGGTGTGTGTGGCCGGCATGGCGGCGCTCAAATACGCCTACACCGCCATCCGCAGCGGTGAACACCGCCAGGCAGTGGCCTGCGCGGCCGAAGCCGCCTCGGCCATGATGCGCAAAGAAGCGTTTGCCGGTGAGGCCGATGCCCGCCGTGCCCAGGATTTCCGTCCCGAACTGGCGTTTGAAAAAGACTTTTTGCGCTGGATGTTGTCGGATGGTGCCGGTGCCCTCTATCTGAGCGATACGCCGGCAGCAGGCTGCCTGAAAATCTGCTGGCTGGATTTGGTGTCGTATGCCCACGAGCAGCCGGTGTGCATGTATGCCGGTGGCGATTGGGTGGACGGGCAATGGCGCGGCTGGAAAACCTTTTCGGCTGCCGAGCGCGAGGCGTTGAGCGTGATGAGCGTCAAGCAGGACGTCAAATTGCTCAACGAACACATCATTGCCTACACCGTGGAACAGGCACTGTCACGCAGTGTGGCGCGCCACGGCATCCGCGCCGAGGAAATCGATTACTTTTTGCCGCATTATTCGTCGGCCTTTTTCCGCGACAAGGTGGCCGCCGGGCTGGAGCGCATCGGCTTTCACATTCCGCAGGAGCGGTGGTTCACCAATTTGCCGACCAAGGGCAATACCGGTTCGGCTTCGATTTACATCATGCTGGACGAATTTGTGCGCAGCCACGCGCCGGCGCCCGGCAGCAAAATCCTGTGCTATGTGCCGGAAAGCGGGCGTTTTTCGTCGTCGTTCATGTTGCTGGAGGCAATGTGATGGAAGAGAAGGACTTGCCGCAGCACAACAGCGCCACCTATGCCGGCCATCAGAAAGTGATGTACGCCACCCGCGACGGCCATTATGTCAAGGCCACCAGCAGCGGCTGGGATGATGAGGCGTTTGCCACGGAGCAGGCGGTGGACCAGTTGCGCCATCAGGCCGAAGCCGCTTGTGCCGCGGTGCTGGCCGGCACCGCTTCACCGCTGTTTTACTGCATGCATGCCTTCCGTCATGACGAAACCTCGCTGGCGCAGGCCACCGGCCTGTTCCGCTGGCAGGTGCGCCGTCATTTCAAACCGGCGGTGTTTGCCCGCTTGCCGGACAAAACCCTGCAACGCTATGCCGATGCCCTGCAACTGGATGTGATGGTTTTCAGGCAGCCTTTTGATCCGGCACGATTGACGCCGAACAGCTTGTAGGAGCGGGCCATGGCACTGGATCAGTTTCACCACCAGCACACCGCCCACTGTGAAAGCGGCGTGATGTCGACCCTGTTGCGCCACCACGGCATCGACTGGGATGAAGCCATGGTGTTCGGCATGGCTTCGGCCTTGGCGTTTGCCTATATTCCGCTGGTCAAAATGGCCGGTCAGCCGCTGATTGCCTACCGTATGCCGCCCAAAACCATCATCCGCCGCTGTTGCCGCCAACTGGGCGTGCGTCTGCACATGCAACGCTTTCGGGATGAGGCTGCCGGCATGGCGGCCTTGGATGCGGCGCTGGCGCGCGGTGATCTGGTTGGCTTGCAGACTTCCGTGTTCTGGCTGCCGTATTTCCCCTCGGCAATGCGCTTTCACTTCAATGCCCACAATCTGCTGGTGTACGGCAAAGAGGGTGACGAATACCTGATCAGCGATCCGGTGTTTGAAACCGTGCAACGCTGCCCCGCCGACGCTTTGCGCCGAGCCCGTTTTGCCAAGGGCGCTTTGGCGGCCAAGGGGCTGATGTACACCGTTGACAGCCGCAGCCTGCCGAATCCGCAAGCGCTCAATTGGCCGCAGATGGTGGCACGAGCATTGCGCCAAACTGCCCGCCAGATGCAGGCTCCTCTGTTTTTTATCGGTGTGCGCGGCATCCGGCGGGTGGCCGGCAAGCTGGCCGCCCTGGAACAGTCCGGCATCCCTACCGAAGCCAAACAGCAGCTGCTGGGCCATGTGGTGCGCATGCAGGAAGAAATCGGTACCGGTGGTGCCGGTTTCCGCTACCTGTATGCTTATTTTCTGGAGCAGGCCGGTACGCGGCTGCAACGGGCCGAGCTGGTGGCTTCGGCGCAGGAATTGACCGCCATCGGCGATGACTGGCGCCAGTTTGCCAGCCTGTGCGTGCGTCAGTGCCGCAAACCGCAGGCCGGCGGCTATGACGCAGCAGGCGCGGCCTTGCAGCAGATTGCCGAACGCGAGGCGGCTTTCTGGCGTGCCCAGCAGCAATTGGCCGGGACCTTATGATGATCCGCACCCATGAGTTGAGCCATCACTATGCCGGTGCGCCGGCCCCGGCACTACAATCGGTTGCGGTGACCGTGGCGACCGGCAGCTGTGTTGGCCTGCTCGGCCCCAACGGTGCCGGCAAGACCACGCTGATGTCGCTGATGTGCGGCCTGCAGGCGGTTCAGAGTGGCGAGGTGCTGATCAATGAGGTACCGATGGCCCAATTAAGCCGGCAGCAACGTCAGCAAATTGGCCTGGTGCCGCAGGATTTCGCCTTTTATCCGCAGTTGAGCGTGTGGGATAATCTGCGTTTTTTTGCTTCGCTGTACCGGATTCGGGGCAGCGAACGGTTGCAGCAGTTGCTGGCCGAAACCGGACTGGAAGCCTACCGCCGGCGACCGGCCGGCCAGCTCTCCGGTGGTCTGAAGCGGCGGCTCAATTTTGCCATCGGCCTGATCAACCGGCCACAACTCGTGTTTTTGGATGAAATCACGGTCGGCATTGACCCGCAATCGCGCCAGTTTATCCTCGACAGCGTAGCGGCCCTGACCCGTCAGGGGGTGACCGTGGTTTATACCTCCCATTATTTGCAGGAAATCGAACAATTGTGCAGCCATTTGGTGCTGCTCTCCGCTGGCCGGGTGTGCTATCAGGGCGGCTTGCAGGCGGTTTTACGGCAACAGGCGCCGTTTCTGCGTTTCCAGACCGAGCCGATGCTGCCTGAAAGCGAATTGGCCGCTTTGGGCGCGCAGCTGTTGCCCGATGGCATGGCACAAATGCCGGCCGGCGGGGTCGATGTTGCCGCCCTGTATGCGCGCCTGCAGCAACAGGGGCGGCAAGTGGTGCGGTTTTGGCAAGGACATACCTCGCTGGAGGCGTTTTATCTGGATTTCCTGCGCCGGGAGGCAGCATGATTGCGGCATCCTTGGTCAAGGAAATCAAACTGCTGTTGCGCGATTTGCACGGCTTAGCGGTGCTGTTCGTGATGCCGCTGGTGTTCATGCTGATCATGTCGGTGGCTTTGAGCCGCGAGGACGATCCCTATGCCGACAGCCGCATTGCCGTGGTCGGTGCGGCCGACAATCCGATCAATGCCGATTTGTCGGCGCGGCTGCGCGGCCATTATCTGACCGTCACTCTGTTGCCGGAAAGCGC
Source organism: Neisseriaceae bacterium (assembly GCA_041855705.1). Classification (GTDB taxonomy): domain Bacteria; phylum Pseudomonadota; class Gammaproteobacteria; order Burkholderiales; family Neisseriaceae; genus JALJZY01. Next base: position 2,122 of record JBHAET010000136.1, on the reverse strand, counting down.
CCTGGCCACCGCGCAACAGGATTTGCAACACGGCGTTTACCAGCTGGTGCTGCACAATCCCAATCCGGCTGAGGGCACGTTGGCACAGGAGGCGGCTCTGACACTGTTGTTGCCGCCGGACACCGATGCGGCCTGGCTCTCGGCGGTGGAGGGCTTGTTGCGCCAGCAATATACCGAATTGCGCCTGCAAGCCTATTTTGATGACGAAGGCCGCGCCGGCGAACCGGTGCCGGCACTGCCGCCGGCATTGCGCCAGAGCGTGAGCGATGCCCTGCGCGACATCCTGGGCCAGCGCTTTGCTGCGGTGGGCGATTATTTGGCCGACGAGCGCTTTGCCATCCAGTACCTGAGCCGCAGCGGTGCGGTGGAAAAACCCAATTCGGTGCAGCACAGCGTGCCGGCCTGGCTGGTATTCGGTATGTTTTTCATCATGATCCCCCTTTCCAATGTGATGGCGCTGGAGCGGCAAACCAATACCATTACCCGGTTGCGGCTGGCGCGTGCGCCGGCGGGCATGTTGCTGCTGGCCAAACTGCTGCCGTATTACCTGATCAACCAGTTGCAGTTTGTGCTGATGCTGCTGCTGGGCCGCTATTTATTGCCGCATCTGGGCGTACCGCCGCTGACGCTGAGCGGCGCGTGGTGGCTGTATGCCTTGCTGGCCTCGGCCATCAGTTTGGCGGCCTTGGGCTATGCTCTGCTGGTCAGCGTGGCGGCCAAGACCACCGAGCATGCGGTGGTCTTGGGCGGCGGCGGCATCATCATCATGGCGGCTTTGGGCGGCATCATGGTGCCGTCTTATGTGATGCCACCGCTGATGCAAAGCCTAACCCAGGTCTCGCCGATGGCCTGGGGACTCAATGCCTTTCATGCCTTGTTGCTCAACCGTGCCGGCTTGGAAGGCATTGGTTTTCATCTTCAACTATTGCTGCTGTTTGCCGCGGTCTGCCTGGGTGCGGCCGGCTGGCTGTACCGGCGGCAACTGACCACACAGGTGCGTTTCTGATGTCTGCCTATGTTTTTACTCTGGAAGCCGGCCTGCTCGAACAGTCGCTCAAACAGCTGATTGTGGGCGAGGCCGACAAAAGCGATGTGCTGGCACCGGCCGATCTGACCGATGACGAACCACTGTTTGGCGATCACAGCCGGCTGGGGCTGGATTCGCTGGACGCATTGCAGATTTCGGTCGCCTTGCAGCAGCATTTCCAGGTCCGCCTGCAGGGTGACCGGGCAGTGCGCACCCACATGATGTGCGTGCGGGATCTGGCGGCCTTTGTGCGTGCGAGCCACGGCGCATGACGGTACTGGTTGGCAGCAGCTTTGTCTGCGCTCAGGGCGAGAATGCGGCTGCCTGCGCTCAATTAAGACATCCCCTGCCGCCGGCGCGGGTTGATTTTCACTTTCTGGGCCAAGCGCTTCAAGCAGCCTATTTTCGCAGTCATAATGTCTTGCGCCTGGAGCTGCAGGCATTGGCGGCCCTCGTACACCATCACATTTGCCAAGCGGCGGCAGCGGCCGGCTGGCCCGCTGCTGATCTGGCCGATGTGGCGGTGCTGATGGGTTCCAGCAGCTACACCATGGCCGATACAGAGCTGCGGCAGGATGCGGCGGCAGTGGCGGTGGAGCGCGGTAATTTGCAGCTGCTGGCCGAGGCACTGAGGACCGCATACGGCTACCGCCAAATCCATGCGTTTGCCACCGCCTGCACCTCGTCGGCGCATGCCCTGTTGCAGGCGCAGCGCCTGCTGGATGCCGGCGTGGTGACGCGGGCGCTGGTGGTTGGCGTCGAGAGTTTCAATTTGTTGAGCCTGGCGCATTTTCACAGTCTCGGTCTGCTGACCGACGAATACCGCGTGTTTGGCGGCAACGGTTTTGTGCTGGGCGAAGGAGTGGCCTGCCTGGCATTGTCGGCCAAGGCAGACGGTGCGTTTCGGTTGTTGTCCGCCGTTGCCCGCACCGATGCGGCCGGTCTGACCGAGGTGACGGCCGACAGCCTGACTGCGGTGATGCAGGCGGCCTTGCTGCGGGCCGGAGTCGGTGCCGCCGATGTGGCCTTGATCAAGGCGCATGCGGTCGGCAGTGCCGGCAGCGATACGGCCGAAGCGGCCGCTTTGCAGCAGGT
>JBHAET010000135.1:0-6193 GCA_041855705.1 Neisseriaceae bacterium | reverse complement strand
GGCGGCCGTCACACCCCGTTCTTCAACAACTACCGTCCGCAGTTCTACTTCCGTACCACCGACGTGACCGGTGCGATCGAACTGCCGAAGGACAAGGAAATGGTCATGCCGGGCGACAACGTGGGCGTACTGCTGCGCGGTACCAAACGTGAAGAAGTGGAACGCGGCCAAGTATTGGCCAAACCGGGTTCCATCACCCCGCACACCAAGTTCAAAGCCGAAGTGTACGTATTGAGCAAAGAAGAGGGTGGCCGTCATACCCCGTTCTTCGCCAACTACCGTCCGCAATTCTACTTCCGTACCACCGACGTGACCGGTGCGGTGACACTGGAAGAAGGCGTGGAAATGGTGATGCCGGGTGAAAACGTGACCATTACCGTGGAACTGATCGCCCCGATCGCGATGGAAGACGGTCTGCGTTTTGCGATCCGCGAAGGCGGCCGCACCGTGGGTGCCGGCGTGGTTTCTACCATCATCGCTTAATTAGGTTTACAGGCCAGTAGCTCAATTGGTAGAGTATCGGTCTCCAAAACCGAGGGTTGGGGGTTCGAGACCCTCCTGGCCTGCCAAAAGTCAGACCAACCGGCCCAGTGCCGGTTGGTCTTTTTTGTATTGTGACGGCTCGGTGCTGCCCGATGGCGGTGCCGTGTTGCAAAGGGTTGTGTTATGAGCAGTAACAAAACATCGAAAGATGTTGTGGCCAAGCCCAAAATTCATGCCAAAACAGAGGCCAAAATCCGTGCCCAGCAGGAGCAGCTGCGAGCCAAACGGGCCGATGTGGGCAAATTCCTGCTGGCGGCTGTGTTGGTGGCAGCCGGGGTGTACGGTTTTTATGCGTTGGACGGGCAGTGGCCAGGCTATGTGCGTGCTCTGTTGCCGCTGCTTGGCGTGGTGCTGGCCGTGGTCATCGTCTTTTTCTGGAGCGGCATTGGGCGTGACTTGATCGCTTATGTCAAAGAGTCGGTGGTCGAGCTGAAAAAAGTGGTGTGGCCCGAGCGCAGCGAAACCATCCGTCTGACTCTGTTTGTGTTGGCCTTTGCCGCAGTGTTGGCTGTGTTTGTCTGGGGGGTTGACAGCCTGATTTCGTGGCTGTTTTATGATATTTTCATGAAGAGGAGCTAGACATGGCAAAGCAGTGGTATGTGGTGCATGCCTATTCCGGTTTTGAGAAAAATGTCCAGAAAACCCTGAAGGAGCGCATTGAGCGTGAAGGCATGGGGGATTATTTCGGACAGGTGCTGGTGCCGGTGGAAGAGGTGGTGGACGTCAAAAACGGCCGCAAGACCATCAGCGAGCGCAAATTTTTCCCCGGCTATGTGCTGGTGGAGATGGAAATGACCGACGACTCCTGGCATTTGGTGAAAAGTACGCCGCGGGTAACCGGTTTTATTGGTGGTAGTGCCAACCGGCCGTTGCCGATCAGCCAGCGCGAAGTGGATGCCATTTTGCAGCAGGTGCAGACCGGGGTGGAGAAACCGAAACCCAAGGTTCAATTCGAAGCCGGTCAGCAAGTGCGCGTCAACGAAGGACCGTTTGCCGATTTCAATGGCGTGGTGGAAGAAGTCAACTACGAGCGCAACAAGCTGCGGGTGGCGGTGCAGATTTTCGGCCGCGAAACCCCGGTAGAGTTGGAGTTTGCGCAGGTTGAGAAAATTTAGCAACAGGCAATGGCCAAGCTCTGCTTTTTTCTTGCAAAAATCGGCGCTTGGCTTTTATAATTACCAGTTCTTTTGGGGAGCGGCTGATTGCTGCGTTTGACCCGTTTTATTGGAGTATTATTGTGGCAAAGAAAATCATCGGCTACATCAAACTGCAAATTCCTGCAGGCAAAGCCAATCCTTCTCCGCCCGTGGGCCCTGCTTTGGGTCAGCGTGGCCTGAACATCATGGAGTTCTGCAAGGCCTTCAATGCGGCCACCCAGTCCATGGAACCGGGTCTGCCGATTCCGGTGGTGATTACTGCGTTTGCAGACAAATCATTCACTTTTGTGATGAAAACCCCGCCGGCCACCATTTTGCTGAAAAAGGCAGCTGGCCTGCAAAAAGGCAGCGCCAATCCGCTGACCAATAAAGTGGGCAGCGTGACCCGCGCCCAATTGGAAGAAATCGCCAAAACCAAAGAGCCGGATCTGACAGCCGCTGATTTGGATGCTGCGGTGCGGACCATTGCCGGTTCTGCCCGTTCAATGGGCCTGGATGTGGAGGGTGTGTAATGGCTAAAATTTCCAAACGTCTGAAAGCATTGCGCGCTGCGGTTGAGCCGAACAAACTGTATGCAATTGATGAAGCCATTGCTGCGGTCAAACAGGCGGCTACGGCCAAATTTGACGAATCCATCGATGTGTCCTTCAATTTGGGTGTTGATCCGCGCAAATCCGACCAGGTGATTCGCGGTTCTGTGGTGCTGCCCAAAGGTACCGGTAAAACCACCCGTGTGGCCGTATTTACCCAGGGTGCCAATGCCGAAGCTGCCAAAGCGGCGGGTGCCGATGTGGTTGGCTTCGAAGATCTGGCCGAAGAAGTGAAAAAAGGCAATCTGGATTTCGATGTGGTGATTGCGTCTCCGGATGCGATGCGTATTGTCGGCCAGCTGGGTACCATTTTGGGTCCGCGCGGCCTGATGCCAAATCCGAAAGTGGGTACTGTCACCCCGAATGTGGCCGAGGCGGTCAAAAACGCCAAGGCCGGCCAAGTGCAATACCGTACCGACAAAGCCGGTATCGTGCATGCCACCATTGGCCGTGCTTCGTTTGCCGAAGCCGATCTGCGCGAAAACTTCAATGCCCTGCTGGACGCACTGGTGAAAGCCAAACCGGCGGCGGCCAAAGGCCAATACCTGAAAAAAATCGCCGTTTCCAGCACCATGGGTCTGGGCGTGCGTGTGGATACGGCCAGCATCAATTGATTGGCATAGACTTCAGGCAGCATCAGGCTGCCTGAAAGCAGGATTTGTCACCATGCCTTGGTATGGCGGCAATTGGGCTGTTCGGCAGTGCCGGACAGATGTCCAAGACCGTAGGGCGCAACCGGGCAACCGGGTGCCTTAATTGTCGGCGGGGCAGCAGGGCAGCAATGTCCGGCATGCCAGCCGGTACCCTACGCAGACGGTAGTCCCCAGAACATTTTTCTCAGATTCCATCTGTCCAATGTCTCTTTGGGTTGCCGCGCTGGTGGAGTGGTGCGCCGCACTGCTCTGATTGTAAAACAGTGGGAGGTAGACCTTGAGTCTCAATATTGAAACCAAGAAGGCCACCGTGGAAGAGATTAGCGCCGGTATCGCTAATGCTCAAACCTTGGTGATTGCCGAGTATCGCGGTATCAGTGTTGCCAGCATGACCGAATTGCGTGCCAATGCGCGGAAAGAAGGCGTGTATCTGCGCGTTCTGAAAAACACCTTGGCCCGTCGTGCGGTGGAGGGCACTGCATTTGCCGGTTTGGCCGACCAGATGGTTGGTCCGCTGGTTTATGCTGCGTCGGAAGATCCGGTTGCTGCAGCCAAAGTACTGCACCAGTTTGCCAAAAAAGACGACAAAATCGTGCTCAAAGCCGGTTCATACAACGGCGATGTGCTGGATGTGGCCCAGGTGAGCGAGCTGGCCTCGATCCCGAGCCGCGAAGAACTGTTGTCCAAACTGTTGTTCGTTATGCAGGCGCCTGTTTCCGGCTTTGCCCGTGCCCTGGCGGCACTGGCCGAGAAAAAAGCCGAAACCGAAGCAGCATAATACATTGATTACCTGTTTTATTTGAAATTTTAGGAGTTTTGATAGCATGGCTATTACTAAAGAAGACATCTTGGAAGCTGTTGGTTCTCTGACCGTGATGGAACTGAACGACCTGGTTAAAGCCTTTGAAGAGAAATTCGGCGTATCGGCTGCTGCCGTTGCCGTTGCCGGTCCGGCTGGTGGCGCGGGTGCTGCTGCTGCCGAAGAGAAAACCGAATTCGACGTGATCTTGGCCGATGCCGGTGCTCAAAAAGTGGGCGTGATCAAAGTGGTTCGTGCGGTGACCGGTCTGGGTCTGAAAGAAGCCAAAGACTTGGTAGACGGCGCACCGAAACCGGTGAAAGAAGGTGTTTCCCAAGCCGAAGCCGACGACATCAAGAAACAACTGGAAGAAGCCGGCGCCAAAGTCGAAATCAAATAATCCGGTTGATGCATTACAGGCTGGCAGCTTTGCGCTGCCGGCCTGCTTTTGCTTTTAGCGCCAGTAATTTTTTATAAATATTTACCATCCAGCCTGATATTTTACTTGATTTTTCACATTAATCGGGTGTTGGTCACCCTGTTTCCGGTTTTCAGGCAGCCATTTGCTGAAAACGCGGTTCCGGTGGCGATCCAAGTATTTATACAGCATTACTTGCCTTATTTTCCCAGATTGGAGCCTGTTCCATGACTTATTCTTTTACCGAAAAAAAACGTATCCGCAAAAGTTTTGCTAAGCGTGCCAATGTACTGGAAGTGCCGTTTTTGTTGGCGACCCAGCTGGATTCCTATGCCCAGTTTTTGCAAATGGAAACGGCTTACGACAAGCGCAGCGACACCGGTCTTCAGGCAGCCTTCAATTCGATTTTCCCCATCATCAGCCACAATGGCTATGCACGTCTGGAGTTCGTGCACTATGTCTTGGGTGAGCCGCTGTTTGACATCCAAGAGTGCCAATTGCGCGGCATTACCTATGCCGCCCCGTTGCGGGCGCGCATCCGCCTGGTGATTCTGGACAAGGAATCGTCCAAACCGACGGTGAAAGAAGTACGCGAAAACGAAGTGTACATGGGCGAGATTCCGCTGATGACCCCGAGCGGTTCGTTTGTGATTAACGGTACCGAGCGGGTGATTGTGTCGCAGCTGCACCGTTCGCCGGGTGTGTTCTTCGAACACGACCGCGGCAAAACCCATTCTTCGGGCAAACTGCTGTTCTCTGCCCGTATCATTCCTTACCGTGGTTCGTGGCTGGACTTTGAGTTTGATCCCAAAGACCTGCTCTACTTCCGGATTGACCGCCGCCGCAAAATGCCGGTCACCATCCTGCTCAAGGCCCTGGGTTACAGCAACGAACAGATGCTGGCCATGTTCTACGACACCGAGGTGTTCTATCTGTCGAAAGAGGGTGTACAGACCCCGCTGGTATTGGCACGCCTGAAAGGCGAAACCGCCAAATACGATATTGTGGATCAGGATGGCAAGGTATTGGTGGCGCAGGGCAAGCGGATTACCGCCAAGAGCTTGCGTGACATTGCCGCAGCCGGTATTGAGCGCTTGAATGTGGAACCCGACAGCCTGGTGGGCAAGGTGTTGGCCGCCGACGTGGTGGTGCCGGATACCGGTGAAGTGCTGGCCCGTGCCAATGACGAAATCACCGAAGAATTGTTGGCGCAGTTGGACATTCAGGGTGTGCGCGAAATCCAGACTCTGTACATCAACGATCTGGATCAGGGCGGTTACATCTCTGCCACTTTGCGCACCGATGAAACTGCCGACCAGCAGGCGGCGCGGGTGGCGATTTACCGCATGATGCGCCCGGGCGAGCCGCCCACCGAAGATGCGGTGGAATTGCTGTTCAACCGCCTGTTCTTCAATGAAGAAAGCTATGACCTGTCGCGGGTGGGCCGCATGAAATTCAATACCCGCACCTACGAGCAGAAGTTGAACGAAGGCCAGCTGGAATCGTGGTTCGGCCGCCTGATGAACCAGACCTTTGCCAATGCGGCCGCGGAGGGCACTTATGTGCTGTCGGTAGCCGACATTGTGGCGGTGATTGCCACTTTGGTCGAATTGCGCAACGGTCAGGGCGAGGTGGATGACATCGACCATTTGGGCAACCGCCGTGTGCGTTCGGTGGGCGAATTGACCGAAAACCAGTTCCGCAGCGGCCTGGCACGCGTGGAGCGTGCGGTGAAAGAGCGACTGAACCAAGCGGAATCGGAAAACCTGATGCCGCATGATCTGATCAATGCCAAACCGGTTTCCGCGGCCATCAAGGAGTTTTTCGGTTCCAGCCAGCTGAGCCAGTTCATGGACCAGACCAACCCGCTGTCGGAAATCACCCACAAGCGCCGTGTGTCGGCGCTCGGCCCGGGCGGTCTGACCCGCGAACGCGCCGGTTTCGAGGTGCGCGACGTACACCCGACCCACTACGGCCGTGTGTGTCCGATTGAAACCCCGGAAGGTCCGAACATCGGCCTGATCAATTCCTTG
>JBHAET010000134.1:0-9590 GCA_041855705.1 Neisseriaceae bacterium | reverse complement strand
GGAATCGAACCCCGGTTACCGCCGTGAAAGGGCGATGTCCTAACCGCTAGACGATGGGCGCGGAATAAAGCTGTGGCGCACCCGGAGCGATTCGAACGCCCGACCCTCTGGTTCGTAGCCAGATACTCTATCCAACTGAGCTACGGGTGCGTGGTGATTTCAAATCCGCTCTTCAGAGCGCCAAAATCAAGAGAGCCGAATCATACCCAAGCCCGAACCGGCTGTCCAGCCCCAACCATTACCAAAGCCGACCCAAACCGCAAACCGGCTGATTTGTATCGGAATAAAATTCAGTCTCCGGTTGGCGTTCACAGCATGCCGATGCCCGACACCTCGCGCGCCAGTCTGGCGGCACTGTTGTCGGTCAGGCCGCCGACAAAATCCAGAATCTTCATGTAGGCCGAGTACAGACTGTCGCCGTTTTCCAAAGGCTCGTCGCGCAGCAATTCCAGCGCCAGCGCGGCGCGGGCGCCCACGGTGCCGCCGGTGACAAAGGCATGCGCCGCCGGCACCAGCAGGCTCAAAATCAGGCCCAGGCACGGGAAGGTGGCAATTTCGGTCATCAGCTTGCTCTGGTGGCGGAACACGCGGGTGCGCGCCAACTCCTTGGCCTGCTCCAGTGCGTTTTGCACCTGCGGGCTGGCCAGCGCCAGCAAGTCCTTGCCCTGGAAATCACCGGCCAGCAAGGCATCGTGATGGGTGATGAAGGTTTGCGCCACATCTTCGATGGCCCGGCCAATCGCCATACCGCGCAACATGGCGCAACGCTGGCGGCCGCTCGGGCCCTGCCACACGTTTTCGCCAAAGGTGAGCTCCGACAAAATGCTTTCCACTTCCAGCTCGTCCAGCAGGCCGATTTCGACCGCATCTTCCAAATCCAGCAGCGCATAGCAAATGTCATCGGCCGCTTCCATCAAATAGGACAGCGGATGACGTGCCCAGTGATGGCGGCTTTTTTCAGGCAGCCCCAGTTCGGCCGCCACCCGTTCGATAAACGGCAATTCGGTCTGGTAGATGTTGAATTTGTGCCGCCCGCGCGGGTCGGCCGTGGTCCACGGATATTTGAGCAGGGCACCCACCGTGGCGGCGGTCAGGCGCATGCCGCCGCGGTTGCGGTACATTTCCAGGCTCGCCACCAGCCGCAGACTGTGGGCATTGCCCTCATAAGTCTGGATGTCGCTGCGTTCCGCCGCGCTCAAACCCTGCAACCAGTGTGCGTGCTCCGGACGGCGGAACCAGTCGCGCAGTGCGTCTTCGCCGGTATGACCGAACGGCGGATTGCCAAAATCGTGGGCCAGGCAGGCCACTTGCACCACCGAACCGATGTCAGCCGGCGTGTGCGGCGGCGGCAAAAAACCACCGGCGGCCATCATCACCCCTACACGATTGCCCAGACTGCGGCCGACACTGGCCACTTCCACGCTGTGGGTCAGCCGGTTGTGGGTGTGATCGTGCTCGGCAAACGGATGCACCTGGGTTTTGCGTCCCAGGCGGCGAAACGCGCCGGAAAACACCACCCGGTCGTAATCGATGTGAAAATCGGTGCGCAGTGCCGCCGCCCCTTCCTGGGTGGACGGGGTCACGGTGGGCACGATATTGCCGTTGTCGCACTTGAAACGCTGGGTGCTGAGTAATTGAATCCAGTTCATCATTCGGTATTCATCCTGTCGTGCACAGAGACTCGGGCTGCCTGAAACCCACCGTCAGCGCTGCTTAAAACCGGTTTTTCCAGTTACGCAATGCAGCAAACACCGCCTGCTCATCCGCAGCAACAGCCGGGTCGAGGCCTTGCGCCACGGCTGCCGCCCGCACCGCCGGCTGGCCGGTACGCAGAAACGGGTTGATGCGCCGCTCATGATCCAGGGTCACCGGCAGGGTCGGCGCTTGGGCGGCGGCTTGCTGGGCGGCGGCTACATCGGCATTGTCCGGCTCCACCGCGGCGGCAAAACGCAGATTGGCGGCGGTGTATTCGTGCGCCGGATACAGCAGGGTGTCCGGCGGCAGCCGGTTCAAGCGTTGCAGGCTGTGGTGCAACTGGGCAAGCGTGCCGGTGAACACGCGGCCGCAACCGGCACTGAACAGGGTGTCGCCGCAAAACACATGGTAGCGGCCCGCCGATGACCACACATAGGCCAGATGGGTGTCGGTGTGGCCGGGCACGGCCCACACGGCGGCCGCATCCGGACCCAACGGCACCTGGCTGCCCTCGGCCACCGCCACATCGGCCAGACCCAGTGCCGCATGGCCATACACCAGCGCCTGCGGATAAACCTGTTTCAGCTCGGCCACCCCACCGGTGTGGTCGGCATGGTGGTGGGTCAGCCAGATGGCGGTCAAATCCAGCCGGTGCGATGCCAGATAGCGGCGCACCGGCGCGGCATCGCCCGGGTCCACGCACACCGCCTGCCGGCCGTGCACCAGCAGCCAGATGTAATTGTCCTCGAATGCCGGCAACGGCAGAATGCGCACCGCAGGTTCCATCATCCGCTCCGTTTTCAGGCAGCCTGCAACAGCCAGTATTGCAGCGCGACCAGGGTTTTGCCGTCCTGAATCCGGTTGTCGGCCAGCGCCTGGCGCACCGCCTCGCGGCTCAACAGTTCGGTTTCGACAAATTCATCGGCATCGGCGGCCAGGGTGCTGTTGCGTTCCACGTTTTCGGCCAGGTAGAGGTGCATTTTTTCATCGCAAAATCCGGGCGCGGTGTAAAAGGTGTGCAACAGGCGCACGCTTTGGGCGGTATAGGGGGTTTCTTCGGCCAGTTCGCGCAAGGCACAGGCGGCCGGGTCTTCGCCGGCCACATCCAGCTTGCCGGCCGGCACTTCCAGCAGCGGCGAGCCCACCGGATAGCGCCACTGGCGCACCAGCACCACTTGCTGCTCACGGGTCACCGCCAGCACGCAGGCGGCACCGGGATGGCGCACCACGATGCGGCCGGCCTCGTTGCCGTTGGGCAGGCGTACGGTGTCGCGGCTGATTTCCAGAAACGTACCCTGAAAAACCGGCTCGCTGTCGATGCGGGTTTCGGTCAAATCCATGCTTGATGCTCCGTCAAATGGCTCACAATCAACGACCAAGGCTGCCTGAAAACCGTTTCAGGCAGCCTTGGGGTCTGTTGACAATGAACCAGCGAAGCGGTTTTTGAGGCAAAAACCACGGATGCCAGGCAAAAAGCGCAGCAAGGTTGAACACCTTGCGCGCATTTTTAACGCCGCAGACGGGGAATTTTGACCAAAAATACCGCCGTTGCGTTCATTGTCAACAGACCCTAAGGTCATACCAGTCCTTTTTTGGCCAGATAGCCTTCGTAATCGCCAAGATGGTGTTCGAAACCGCCCTCGCCGTCCAGTTCGATGATCTGGGTGGCCAATGACGACACAAACTGGCGGTCGTGGGACACGAAAATCAGGGTGCCGGGGTATTTTTCCAGCGCCATGTTCAAAGATTCGATGCTTTCCATGTCCATGTGGTTGGTCGGCTCGTCCATGATCATCACATTGGCTTCCTGCAAAATCAGCTTGCCGTAGAGCATGCGGCCTTTTTCGCCGCCGGAGAGCACCCGCACCTCCTTGCCAACCTCGTTGCTGCCAAACAGCAAACGGCCCAGCGTACCACGGATCACCTGCTCGTCATCGCCTTCTTTGCCCCACTGGCGCATCCATTCGGTCAGCGTCATGTCCACGTCGAAATCGTGCTCATGGTCTTGCGGGTAGTAGCCGACTTCGGCCTTTTCCGCCCATTTGATGCTGCCCTCATCGGCGGCAATGCCCTCGCCGTAGGCCGGATCATAGGCGCCGGCCAGCAGCTTGAGCAGGGTGGATTTGCCGGCGCCGTTGGGGCCGATGATGGCCAGCCGCTCGCCGGCTTCCAGCATCAAGCCCAGCTTTTTGAACAGCGGCTTGTCAAAGCGTTTTGCCAAATCCTGCACCTCCAGCGCCTGGCGGTGCAGCTTTTTCTTGTCGTCATAACCAAACCGGATGTAGGGATTCTGCCGGCTGGAAGGCTTCACCTCCACCATCTCGGCCTTGATTTTGTCGGCCTGCTTCAATCGGCTGGTGGCCTGGCGCGCCTTGGATTTGTTGGCGGAGAAGCGGGCCACAAATTCTTGCAGCTCCTGCAATTTTTCCTTGGCCTTGGCATTGTCTTTCAGGGTACGCTCGCGGGCCTGGGCGCTGGCCAGCATGTAATCGTCGTAATTGCCCGGATACAGGGTGATGCCGCCATAATCGACATCGGCCATATAGGTGCACACTTCATTGAGAAAGTGGCGGTCGTGGGAAATGATGATCATGGTGGAGTCGTAGCCGTTGAGCACCCCTTCCAGCCAGCGGATGGTGTTGATGTCGAGGTTGTTGGTCGGCTCGTCCAGCAGCAGCACGTCGGGCTGGGAAAACAGCGCCTGCGCCAGCAGTACCCGCAGCTTGAAACCGGGCGCCACTTCGCTCATCTGGGCCTGGTGCAGGTGTTCGGCAATGCCCACCCCGCTCAACAGCTCGGCCGCCCGCGCCTCGGCGGTGTAACCGTCGTACTCGGCAAACTTGGCCTCCAGCTCGGCCGCCCTCATGTAATCGTCTTCGGTGGCTTCCAGGTTGGCGTAAATCGCGTCGCGCTCGGTCATGGCCGCCCACATTTCGGTGTGGCCCATCATCACCACATCCAGCACCCGCATGTCTTCATAGGCAAACTGGTCCTGTTTGAGCTTGCCCAAGCGCAGGCCCTGATCAATGGCCACCTCGCCCGAGGTCGGCTCCAGATCGCCGCCCAAAATCTTCATGAAGGTGGATTTGCCCGAGCCGTTGGCGCCAATCAGGCCGTAGCGGTGGCCGCCGCCAAACTTGACCGAAACGTTTTCAAACAGCGGCTTGGCACCAAACTGCATGGTAATGTTGTTGGTGGAAATCACGGTAAGGCTTCCTGCACAGTCAAAATCGGCAGATTTTAACACAGACACCGGCAGGCTGCCTGAAAGCCGTTCTGCGCAGAGCAGCAGTTTTTGATAGAATACGCCCTTTGATTTGGCGGCCCGCAACGGCCGGATGCAGATGAATAGCGCGCCAGAACCCCAAGACGACGGCTGGGTCAGCAAAACCCAGAAAAAGAAACAGATGAACGCCTTGCAGGATTTGGGGGTTAAACTGACCCGGCTCTCGCCCGACACCCTCAAAAAAATCGGCCTGCCGGAAGATTTGCTGCAAGCGGTGCTGGAACACAAGAAAATCACCGCCAACGGCGCCCTCAAGCGCCAGACCCAGTACATCGGCCGGCTGATGCGCGAAATCGATCCGGCGCCGATCGAAGCCTATCTGGCCAAATTGCGCGGCGACAACCAGGCACACAACGCCTACATGCAGCGGCTGGAAATGCTGCGCGAACGCCTGCTCGCCGACGACGCGGCCCTCACCGAACTGGTGGCCAAACAGCCGCACATCGATGTGGCCGCCCTGCGCACCCTGATCCGCAATGCGCGCAAAGAGCGGGAACTGGCCAAACCACCCAAGGCCTTCCGCGCCCTGTTCCAGCAATTGCGCGCCGAAATCGGAGAACAGGATGCCATCTGAGGCGGCACGCAACACTCTTATCGCCGCCCTGCCGCCACTGCACACTCCGGCCTGGCTGGCCGGCGGCCATGCCCAAACCATTTGGGCCAAAACCCGCCAGCCGCCACTGCCCGCCTACCGGCGCGTGCTGTATCCCGACAGCAGCGGCCAAACCCAGGTGGCGGGTGACTGGGTGGACAGCCCGCAAGCGGAGGCACCGCTGCTGGTGCTGTTTCACGGTCTGGAGGGCAGCAGTCACAGCCATTACGCCCGCGCCCTGATGCGGGCGGTGACCCGGCGCGGCTGGGCCGGCTGCGTGCTGCATTTTCGCGGCTGCGGCGGGGTACCGAACACCGCCGCCGTGGCCTACCATTCCGGCGACAGCGCCGAAATCGGCCACAATCTGGCACTGCTGCGCCGCCTGGAGCCGCAACGGCCGCTGCTGGCGGTCGGCGTGTCGCTGGGCGGCAATGCCCTGGCCAAATACCTGGGCGAACAAGGCGACGCCGCACTGTGCGATGCGGCCGCCGTGGTCAGCGCGCCACTGGATTTGCCGGCGGCCGGTGCCGCACTGGAGCAGGGCTGGGCGCGCCGGCTGTACACCCCGTATTTCCTGCGCACCCTGCTGCCCAAAGTGGCGGCCGAGGCGGCGCAGTACCCGGCCGCCGACCTGGCTGCCGTGCGCCGCAGCCGCCACCTGGGCGATTTTGACGATGCGTTTACCGCGCCGGTACACGGCTTTGCCGACAAGCACGATTATTACCGCCGCGCCCAGGCCAAACCGCTGCTGGGCGGCATCCGCCGCCCCACCCTGCTGCTCAACGCCCGCAACGACCCGTTCATGCCGGCACACGCCCTGCCGCACGCCGCGCAGGTATCCGATGCGGTCTACCTGTTGCAACCGGATCAGGGCGGCCATGTCGGCTTTGTCAGCGGTCCGGGACTGGGACACATTGACTGGCTGCCGCACACCCTGCTGACCTTTTTCGAACTGAGCTACCTGAAACCATGAGCGATATTCTGAACCGGATTCTGGCCACCAAGGCCGAAGAAGTGGCTGCGGCCCAGGCCCTGATCCCGCTGGCCGAAATCCGCGCCCAGGCCGCCGATGCCGAACCGGCACGCGACTTTGTCGGCGCCCTGCGGGCCAAGCATGCTGCCGGCTTGCCGGCGGTGATTGCCGAAATCAAGAAAGCCAGCCCGTCCAAGGGCCTGATCCGCGCCGATTTCGACCCGCCGGCCATTGCCCGCGCCTATGCCGCCGGCGGTGCCGCCTGCCTGTCGGTGCTGACCGACACCCCTTACTTTCAGGGCAGCCCGCAGTATTTGCAACAGGCACGCGCCGCCGTGCCGCTGCCGGCACTGCGCAAGGACTTCATGATCGATGCCTACCAAATCTACCAGGCCCGCGCCTGGGGAGCGGATGCGGTGCTGTTGATTGCCGCCGCCTTGAGTGCCGAACAGTTGCGCGAACTGGAAGCCTTGGCCCACGAACTGGGCATGGCGGTGTTGCTGGAACTGCACCATGCCGACGAACTGGCACGCTGTGCCGGCCTGAGCACCCCGTTGTGGGGCGTGAACAACCGCAACCTGCGCACCTTTGAAGTCAGCCTAGAACACACCCTGCAATTGCTGCCGCAACTGGCCGGTAAAATCGTGATCACCGAGAGCGGCATCCGCAGCCGCGACGACATCCGGCTGATGCAAGACAACGGCGTGCACAGCTTTTTGGTTGGCGAGCACCTGATGCGCGCCGATGACATCGAACACGCCTTGCGCCAGCTGATCAACTGATGGCGCCACCGGCAATCCCACCTACTAGAGAACACACCCATGCCTGCCGTGATCATCAAAACCGCCGAAGAAATCGAACACATGCGCCGGGTTGGCCGCCTGGCCGCCGAAGCGCTGGATTACATCACCCCGTTTGTCAAACCCGGGGTCACCACCAACGAGTTGAACCAGTTGATCCATGATTACCACATCGAGGTTCAGGGCGGCTATCCGGCGCCGCTCAATTACGGCGACCCGCCGTTTCCCAAATCCTGCTGCACCTCGGTCAACCATGTAATCTGCCACGGCATCCCCAACGACAAGCCACTGAAAAACGGTGATATTGTCAACATTGACGTCACCATTAAAAAAGACGGTTTCCACGGCGATTCCAGCCGCATGTATGCGGTGGGCAACATCAGCCCGCAGGCCAAGCGCCTGATTGACGTGACCCACGCCAGCATGATGGCCGGGATTGCCGCCGTGCGGCCGGGCGCCACCCTCGGCGATGTCGGCTACGCCTGCCAGCAAGTGGCGGAGAATGCCGGCTACTCGGTGGTGCAGGAATTCTGCGGCCACGGCATCGGCCGCGATTTTCACGAATTGCCGCAAGTCATGCACTACGGCCGCAAAGGCAGCGGCCTCAAACTGGAGCCGGGCATGATTTTCACCGTGGAACCGATGATCAACCAGGGCAAACGCCATTTGCGCATCCTGGCCGACGGCTGGACGGTGGTGACCAAAGACCGTTCCTTGTCGGCCCAATGGGAACACGAAGTGCTGGTGACCGACAGCGGTTATGAAATCCTCACCATCAGCCCGGCCAGCGGCCGCCCCTGAACCCGGTACCGGCATCCGGCTGCCACCCGATTTTGACAAGAAAGCCACACCATGCAGTTCCCCCCCCGTTACCTTGACGCCACTCGCATGCGCCGCATGCGGCGTGATGATTTTTCGCGCCGCCTGATGCGCGAACACCAGCTCAGCGCCAGTGACCTGATTTATCCGGTATTCGTCCTGGAAGGCGAGAAGCGCGAAGAGGCAGTGCCCTCCATGCCCGGTGTGACCCGCCAGAGCATCGACAAACTGCTGTTTACCGCCGAAACTGCGCTGACGCTGGGCATTCCGATGCTGGCCCTGTTTCCGGTGGTCACCGGCAACAAAAGCGCCGATGCGGCCGAGGCCGACAATCCGGAAGGACTGGTGCCCACTGCGGTGCGCGCCCTGCGCAGCCGCTTTCCGGAACTGGGCATCATGACCGATGTGGCGCTTGACCCCTACACCCTGTCCGGCCAGGACGGCATCAGCGACGACAGCGGCTACGTGCTCAACGATGAAACGGTGGAAATCCTGGTGCGTCAGGCACTGTGCCACGCCGAAGCCGGCGCCCAAGTGGTGGCTCCCTCCGACATGATGGACGGCCGCATCGGTGCCATTCGCGCCGCACTGGAAGATGCCGGCCACATCCACACCCGCATCATGGCCTATTCGGCCAAATACGCCTCCGCCTTTTACGGCCCGTTCCGCGATGCGGTGGGCAGCGCCGGCAATCTGGGCAAGGCCGACAAATACACCTACCAGATGGACCCGGCCAACAGCAACGAAGCCCTGCACGAAGTGGCGCTCGACATTCAGGAAGGGGCCGATATGGTGATGGTGAAGCCGGGCCTGCCCTATCTGGACGTGATCCGGCGGGTCAAAGACCAGTTCGGCGTGCCCACCTTTGCCTATCAGGTTTCCGGCGAATACGCCATGCTGCAGGCCGCGATTGCCAACGGCTGGCTCAACCCGGACCTGGTGATTCTCGAAACCCTGCTCGCCTTCAAGCGTGCCGGTGCCGACGGCATTCTCAGCTATTACGCCCTGGATGCCGCCCGCATGCTGCGTGCCTAAGGTTTGTTGACAATTAACACAACGGTGGTATTTTGGTCAAAACGCCCCGTCTGCTGCGTTAAAAATGCGCACAAGGTATTCAACCTTGCTGCGCTTTTGCCTCAAAAAGCGCTTCGATAGTCCATTATCAACAAATCCCCACCAGGAAATTTTTGATGAAGAAACTAGGGTCTGTTGAACATTCATAGCTTCAACCAAACATATGCACAGGCCAAAGCAACATTGCTACTGTAGCTGCTTTTTAGCTTATCATAGCGAGTTGCTAAGCCTCTAAAGTGCTTTAATGTCGCAAACATATTCTCCACGACATGTCGCGCTTTATAAATATGCCAGTCCATATGCCTATTGTCTTTTAAACTATTCTTTCTATTAGGAATGTTTGGATGAACT
>JBHAET010000133.1:0-5229 GCA_041855705.1 Neisseriaceae bacterium | reverse complement strand
TGCCCAGCGGCTGGTGGCACTGGATGAAATACCTGGACGGCTCGTTTTCCATTTCATTGCGCGCCTGGGATGCACGCTGGTCGGTCAAGGCGCACAGCCTGTGGAATCTGACCATTCAACGCCAATTTGATAACTTCATGAAAGCCCGCTACCGTGCCCGCTACATGGACTGGAAAGAGCGGCTGGCCGTGAAGCGGGCCGAAAAAGCATTGCAACGCGGTCTGCCGCGCTGAATCCGTCATGGTAAATGGGCCGGCCACCGGCTCAATGCCACTCGAACCGCAGCAACTTGGCCGCCAGATACAGCCCGATCAGACTGCACAATAAATACAGCACACTCGAAATGCCGTGCCAGACACCAAAGCTGCCACCGGTCAGCGCCAACAGCCATTGGCCGCTGCCGGTTTTCAGCGCCTGAATCACCGGTGACACCAGCCACTGGTTGGCTGCCGTCAGCCCCCATAACACCCCAATCCAACCCAGGGTACGGCTTTTCAGAAAACTGCGTTCCTGCTTCAAACGGCCGACATAGGCCACCAATGCCCACACCAGCAAACCGAAATAGCCCACATAAGCAAACAAATGACCGGCAATGGTACCGGCTTCGGTTTTGGGCAAATTCATGAACAACAGCGGCGCCACCACATAGCCGCCCAGCCACTGTGCACCCAGCCACAGGCCGATCATCACGGCCAAAATGCGTTTGAGCACTGTGTTCTCCTTGTATGAGCAATGCACCGAATCATGAAATCAAGCTCATGAACCCAATCACATCAACCAAAAAACCATAACGCATGCTGCGTCTGAATCTGCGGTGACCTTATGGAGACCTTTGCAAAACCTCCAGATGTGGATGCAGTTCAAGGCGTAACAGCACAGCGAGTGCAGACATAACACAGAAATGCGCCGCAGATGGGAGTTTTGCAAAGGTCTCTTATGGCATCATCACGGCACCGTCTTGGCATGTGATGCGTACACCCCGTCCGGCCCGAATATGCCCATCCATGGCAGAGGCATGCACAACACTGCCCAACCATGCCGTCACCACATCCTGCCCAGACTGCATCCGGACAAGATGATGATTGCAAACACAATCATCAATCCGGCTTCACTATACCATCACCCAAAAGCGGCCAACAACATTGCAGTGCAGCAACAGGACTGCCGACTAAACCGCAGCCAGCGGCGGCAAGGCGCACCACTGGCCGGGTGAGAGACCCAGTTCAAAAACATTGTAGGGGCCGATGCCGATACGTACCAAGCGCAAGCAGGGCAAACCCACCCGTGCACACATGCGCCGCACCTGACGGTTCTTGCCTTCGCGCAAACGGATTTCCAGCCAGAAATCAGGCACGCTGCGACGCACCCTGATCGGCGGCTGGCGCAGCCACAAGCGTTCACTGTCGGCCGCTGGCAGCAAACGAACTTGTGCCGGCGCGGTAACAAAATCCCCCAGATCCACGCCCCGGCGCAAAGCCTGCAAGGCAGCGGCATTGGCCTCGCCTTCCAGCTGTGCCCAATAGGTTTTTGCCCATTTGTGCCTCGGATGGGCAATCCTTGCCTGCCAGGCACCGTTGTCGGTGAGCAGCAGCAAGCCTTCACTGTCGGTGTCCAGACGGCCGGCCGGATACACTTCCGGCACCGGCACATATTGTTTGAGGCTCGGGTGCTTTTCGTGCGGGCTGAACTGGCAAATGACGCCATAGGGTTTGTTCAGCGCCAAGAGTTGCTGGGGCATGATGAATCCGCCTGATAAAAACAATGGCACCGGCATCTGTCTCTCAAGATGCCGGTACCGCTGCCAGCATCTTGGCCCTTGACCAAGATGCTGTTTTTCAGTTTGCAAAGATGCCAAACGGCCCGTTATCCGTGGTTTCAGGCAGCCTGGCTAGGTGAATTAACTCAACAGCAGGGCATCGTCGGATACTTTTTCGCCACGGGTTTGCTCGAACATGTGCAAGAGATCGGGCACATCCATGCCGGCACGCTGCTGGCCGGAAACATCCAGCACCACCTGTCCCTGGTGCAGCATCACGGTACGCTGGCCATGATCCAGTGCCTGGCGCATGGAATGGGTCACCATCATGGCGGTCAGCTTGCCTTCGGCCACAATGCGGTCGGTCAGCTCCAACACAAAAGCGGCGGTTTTCGGATCCAATGCCGCCGTGTGCTCATCCAGCAACAGGATTTTGGAAGGCTGCAGCGATGCCATCAGCAGGCTGACTGCCTGACGCTGGCCGCCGGAAAGCAGGCCCATGCGGTCGGTGAGACGGTTTTCCAGTCCCAGTTTCAAAATGGCCAGTTTCTCACGGAACAGAGCACGGTTTTCCTTGTTCAGCGCCAGTTTCAAACCGCGCTGGCGGCCGCGGTTGTAAGCCAGTGCCATGTTTTCTTCAATGCTCAAAGCCTCGCAGGTGCCCGCCATCGGGTCCTGAAACACCCGTGCCACCAGATGGGCACGCTTGTGCGCCGGCTGGCGGGTAACGTCCTGGCCGTTGATGACTATGCTGCCCGAGTCAACCAGCGTATCGCCGCTGATTGCGTTCAGAAAGGTGGACTTGCCCGCCCCGTTGCTGCCGATCACGGTGACAAACTCGCCATCATTGATGTTGAGGCTCAAACCGCGCAAAGCCGGATTTTCAATCGGCGTGCCCGGATTAAAAGTCAGCCTGAGGTCTTGTGCGCGCATCATGATGTCTGTTTCCTTTTCAGGTAGCGTTTGATGTAGGGCAGACGCAGTGCCAGTACCACCAGAACCGCGGTGATCAGGTTCAAATCTTGCGGGCCAAAACCGATGCTGCGCAAGGTGTCACTGCCCAGTGCCAGCGCAATGAACAGACGATAGAGCAAGGCCCCGACAATCACTGCCAGTGTGATCAAGACAATACGCTTGGCCGGAATCAGGGTTTCACCAATGATCACCGCCGCCAGGCCAATCACGATGGTGCCGATGCCGATCGACACATCGGCACCGCCCTGGGTTTGCACAAACAGGGCACCGCCCAAGGCAATCAGCGCATTGGAAATCGCCATGCCGATGATGATCATGCGCGAGGTTGCCACCCCCTGCGCCCGTGCCATCCGGCCGTTGGCACCGGTGGCCCGCATCGACAAACCGGCTTCGGTGGAGAAAAACCAGTCCAGCAACAGTTTGGCCACCACCACAAAGCACAGGATCACCAAGGGCTGCACCCAAAACTGATTGCTGTAATCGGCGGCCACCAGACCGGTGAACACACTGTCTTCGCCCAGCAGCGGCACATTCGGCGCCTGCATGATGCGCAGGTTGACCGAATAGAGCGCCACCATGACCAAGATACTGGCCAGCAGCTGCAAAATCTTCAAGGACACATGCAACCAGGCGGTCACCACACCAGCCAGAGCACCGGCTGCTGCGCCGGCAGCACAGGCCAGCCACGGATTGACACCGTTGATGGCGCACACCGCAAACACGGCACCGCCCAAAGGAAAACTGCCATCGGCAGTCAGGTCCGGAAAATCCAGAATACGGAACGAAATCAGCACGCCCAAAGCCACCAGTGCATAAATCAGGCCGCTTTCCAACGCACCGAACAAGGCAATCATCGACATTGCCACACCCCTTCAATCACGCGAAGTATCGTCAAACCACACAAACACTGCCCCCGGCTTCCCTTGCCGTACCGGCCGCAGGTGCGTTGGCTGCGCTGTGCGCCGGTTTATTCTGCGCCGCACGGGTTGCACAGCACCATCAAAAACCGCACCGGCAAAGCTGCCGATGCGGATTCATGCCGCAGCACCGGCCGGCGCCGGGGCCATGCCGCTTACTCCACCACTTCCTTGGCTTCGCTGATCAGCGCATCCGGCAAAGTCAGGCCCACTTCGGCTGCTGCTTTTTTGCTGACAAACAGATCCAGCTTGTCCATGCGCTCCGGTGCAATGTCGCCCGGTTTTTCACCGCGCAGGATGCGCGCCACCACGCCGCCGGTTTTGACCCCGAGGTCATGATAATTGACCCCCAAAGCCGCCACCGCACCGCGTTTGACCGAGTCGGTATCGGATGCCACCAGCGGAATCTTGTTCTCGACCGCGGTTTTGTACAGTGATTCGTAAGCCGACACCACATTGTTGTCCAGTGAGGTGTAGATCAGGTCGGCCTTGCCTTTCAGGCTGCGGGCGGCAGTGGGCACATCGGTGGTGCGTTGCGCCGGTGCGGCGGCCACTTCAATCCCGTCCTTGGCCAGCAAGGCTTTGAGCTGATCCAACACGATGGTGGAATTGACTTCGCCGGGGCTGTACACATAACCCACCGATTTCAGGTTGGGCACGATTTTGCGCATCAGATCAATCTGCGGTTGCAGCGGCAATTCGTCCGAAACACCGGTCACATTGGTTTTGGAAGGCTCCCAGCTGCTGACCAGTTTGGCCGCCACCGGATCGGTCACGGCCGAGAACACCACCGGTACGGTTTTGGTGGCGGCCACAACAGACTGGGCGCTGGGGGTGGCAATCGCCACAATCACATCCGGATTGTCACCGGCAAATTTCTTGGCAATCTGGCCGGCGGTGGCGGTATTGCCCTGCGCGCTTTGGAAGTCGATCTGCAGGTTCTCGCCTTCCTTATAACCCTGGTTGGCCAACTCTTCGATCACGCCCTTGCGCACCGCATCCAGCGCCGGATGTTCGACAATGGCGGTAATCGCCACTTTTTTCACACCACCGGCCACCGGCTCACCACCGGAGAACGCCGGGCTGCTGCTGTCGGAAGCGGCAGCCGGCGCCG
Source organism: Neisseriaceae bacterium (assembly GCA_041855705.1). GTDB lineage: Bacteria > Pseudomonadota > Gammaproteobacteria > Burkholderiales > Neisseriaceae > JALJZY01. The sequence goes on along the minus strand of JBHAET010000133.1, from coordinate 467 downwards.
CACTTTGTTGTTGCTGCGGCGAGCAGGCGGCCAACAATAAGGCGCTCAAGACACTCAAAGCAAAGCAGGAACGGGAACGCAATTGCATGATTTTTTCCTCTGTCTGGATAAGGCTGCCGCCGGGCGGCAGGTGTGGTGGTCATCAAGGCTGCCTGAAACCGCTGCGGCAACCGGGCGGAGACTGCCATGCTGCTTGGGCGGCTGACAGCCATTTGCTGCGCATCATAGGGGAATTGTTCCAAAAAATCACCACCGCCCGCCGGCACACCCGACCGCCATAAAAATACAAAATGCCAATTGATGCGCACATGTTTTGATTTTATTTTTTCAATCTCCATTTAAATTATGAAAATTTTAAAAAAATAAAATTTTTAGCACAAAATGTCTTTCTTTACAGAATCAAACAAATTTCATCATTTCGTCACAGCCATGCGCAACATGCAGGCAACAATTTGAATTTAATTAAT
>JBHAET010000132.1:0-7575 GCA_041855705.1 Neisseriaceae bacterium | reverse complement strand
GAATTGTGCTTTTGCTTGAGTACTTCCGGGCTGAACAGTGCCTGTTGCAATTCAGCCGGCATGCCTTGGGCTTGGGCTTCGGCACGGGTTAGCCACTGTTCGTGTTGTTCCAGTTTCAAACCAAACTGCTTGGCGGCACTGGCCAGCTCATTCGGATGATTGAACACCCAATCGGCCAAACTTTCCCGGCTGGCCGCCAACGCCTGTTGGCCTTTGCGCAGGCGGATATCATTGATCAACTGTGCCCTGACCTGATCCAATGCCGGTTTGGCAGCAGATGCATCAGCCGGCAACTGGGCATAAGCCTGCTGAATGTCTGCTTCACTGACTTCAGCCTTTTGGCCCAATTGCTCGGCACTCAATACCACAAATTCAAACTTGACCGCCTCTTCTTGGCGATAGCGCTCTTTATTGGCTTCGTAATAACTTTTCAGTGCTGCTGCATCAGCCTTGACCTGATCCGCGTACTGTTGCGGATTGAATTCGGCAGCCCTGATGGTGCGCACTGCCAACAAGGGGTTCATGATTTGCTGGGCTTGTGCATCCGCCACCACTACCCCGTTTTGCAACAGATTGATTACCGACTGAATGGCAAACTGCTTGCGCATGTCTTCAATCAACATGGTTTCGGTAAGCTGGCTGTTGCGCAAAAAAGCCTGATATTTGGCTTCACTGAAGCGACCGTTGTCTTGAAATTCCGGATCGGTGGCAATGATTTGCTTGATTTGTTCCAGCGAGGCGGTAGCGCCCAAATCCAAACCGCCCTGTTGCAAATAAGCCTGCTGCATCAATGCCTGCACCACAGCCTGGCGATCGGCCGCACCGCCTGATGCCTGTACCCGACGCAAGGCTTCATTGATGTCGTTTTCGCTGATTTTGATGTCACCGATCTTGAGTGCGTAATCATGCCCGGGTTGCGCCAGTGTACTGGCCCCGAAGCCGATAAACGTGACCGCAATCAAACCCAGTAAAATCCGGGCCGGCGTTTTGTATTTTTCAATGGCGTGGAACATGGCAAGACAGGATGGATAAAGTCACAAAGCGCGTATTGTAGCGGTTTTGGCGACCATTGCCTATGCTGCCGCCCGCCATAAAAAAAGCGAACCCTAAGGGTTCGCTTCGGTTTCGGGCAGGCACCGTATTACAGTGCGTCTTTCAAGGCTTTGCCAGCACGGAACTTCGGTGTTTTGGCTGCCTTGATTTTCAGCGGCTCACCGGTTTTGGGATTGCGGCCATTGCGTGCGGCGCGCTCACCCACATAGAAAGTGCCGAAACCAACCAGCGTCACGGTATCACCTTGTTTCAGGGCGCCGGTTACGGCGCTGATCATACCGTCCAGTGCTTTGGCGGCAGCCGCTTTGGAAATTTCGGCCTCTTGTGCGATGGCTTCGATCAATTCAGACTTGTTCACTGTTAAAGTCCCTTTCTCGTTTGTTATGGTCAGTCTACTATTTCACCCGCAGCGGGCTGCTTAGTATGGAAAACAGCATGGCCGCATTTATAACAAGCCCAAAATCCGGATGTCAAGCATCTTGCCTCCTGTTTACCACATTAACCGGCAAAACCCGGTTTTGTGGCCGTTTGTGTCACCGTGATGCGACAATGGTTCAGTGCTGGGTGGTTTTCTTGCTTGACCGCGCCGGCCGGTTGCTGATAGCCGGTTCCAGTGTACTGCCATCATCCTGCCACGGCAGGGGCTGACGCTCTAGGCCCAGGCTGAGTACCTGATCAATCCATTGCACCGGATGGATGTTGAGCGCGTTTTTCACATTGTCCGGGATTTCGGCCAAATCTTTGACATTGTCTTTCGGAATCAGCACATGCTTGATGCCGCCCCGCAAAGCGGCCAGCAATTTTTCCTTCAATCCGCCAATGGCCAGGACTTCGCCGCGCAAGGTGATTTCACCGGTCATCGCCACATCGGCACGTACCGGAATGCCGGTAAATGCCGATACCAAAGCCAAGGTAATGGCGATGCCGGCGCTGGGGCCGTCCTTGGGCGTGGCACCTTCGGGCACATGCACATGGACATCGTTTTTCTCATAAAAATCCGGTTCGATGCCCCAGGCCTCGGCACGTGAACGCACCACACTCCAAGCGGCCGAGATCGATTCCTGCATCACATCCCCCAATTTGCCGGTACGGATGATGTTGCCCTTACCTTTGAAGCGGCTGGCCTCCACCGTCAGCAATTCACCACCCACCTCGGTCCAGGCAAGGCCGGTGACTTGGCCGATGCGGTTTTCACTCTCGGCAACGCCAAAATCAAAACGACGCACACCCAGATAGTCGTGCAGATTGTCTGCATCGACACGAATGGTGCGGGTTTTGCGGGTCTTGCCTTTGGCGCTCTGGGCGCGATCTTCCTGCAAGGCTTGCTGCATCACCACCTTGCGGCAGATTTTGGCAATTTCCCGATCCAGCGAACGTACCCCAGCCTCGCGGGTGTAGTAGCGGATGATGTTGCGCACCGCACCTTCCTCGATGTCGATTTCACCGGCTTTCACCCCGTTTTGCCGGATTTGTTTGGGCACCAGGTACTGACGGGCAATATTGACTTTTTCATCTTCGGTATAGCCCGATAAGCGGATGATTTCCATACGGTCCATCAGGGCCGGCGGGATGTCCAGACTGTTGGAGGTGGCAATGAACATCACATCCGACAAGTCGTATTCCACTTCGGCATAATGATCGACAAAGGAATGATTTTGCTCCGGATCCAATACTTCCAGCAGGGCACTGGCCGGATCGCCGCGAAAGTCACGCCCCATTTTGTCGATTTCATCCAGCAGGAACAGAGGGTTTTTCACGCCAACTTTAATCATGTTCTGCAAGATCTTGCCCGGCATCGAACCGATGTATGTGCGCCGATGACCGCGGATTTCGCTCTCGTCATGCACCCCGCCCAAGGCCATGCGCACATATTTGCGGCCGGTGGCCTTGGCAATCGATTCGCCCAATGAGGTTTTGCCCACACCCGGGGGGCCGACCAGGCACAAAATCGGCCCTTTGAGTTTATTAACCCGTTTTTGCACGGCCAAATATTCCAAAATCCGCTCTTTAACCTTTTCCAGACCATAATGATCGGCATCCAACACCAGATCAGCCTTGGCAATGTCTTTACTAACCCGGGTTTTCTGCTTCCACGGCAAATCCAGTAAAGTATCGATGTAATTGCGCACCACGGTCGACTCGGCCGACATGGGCGGCATCATGCGCAGTTTTTTCAGTTCCGACAAAGCCTTGTCGGCGGCTTCACTGCTCATGCCGGCATCTTTGATTTTCTGCTCCAAGGCATCCAGTTCACCGCGCTCGTCTTCTTCACCCAACTCTTTCTGGATCGCCTTGACCTGCTCGTTGAGGTAGTACTCGCGTTGCGATTTTTCCATTTGCCGTTTCACCCGGCCGCGGATGCGTTTTTCCACCTGCAAAATGTCCAGCTCGGCTTCCAGCTGTTGCAGCAAATGCTCCATCCGTTCGCCAATGTCGGCCATCGCCAGGATTTCCTGGCGATGCTCCAGTTTTAACTGCAAATGGGCGGCGATGGTGTCCACCAGCCGGCTGTGCTCTTCAATGCCGTGAATGGTGCTGATCACCTCGTTCGGGATTTTCTTGTTCAGCTTGGTCAACTGGTCAAACTGGGCCAACAGGGTGCGGCGCAAGGCTTCCAGATCCGGGCTGGAACCGGTTGCCTGCGGCAATACCTGGATGTGGGCACGGAAATAGTTGTCACCGGCATCCAGTTGCAGTACCTGGGCACGGTCAATGCCTTCCACCAGCACTTTCACCGTGCCATCCGGCAGTTTCAATACCTGCAGGATTTGGGCCACGGTACCGATGTCGTACATGTCATCGGCAGCCGGTTCTTCGGTATTGGCATTTTTTTGCGCCAGCAAAAATACCGGCTCGTCCCGTTCCATGGCCGCATCCAGTGCGGCAATCGACTTGGGCCGGCCAACAAACAGCGGCAGCACCATGTGCGGGTAAACCACCACATCGCGCAGCGGCAGCATGGCCAACATGGTGGTGTCAAAATCCTGATGTGTCGAAATGGCCATAATGGAGCCTCGTTCTTTCTTTAAGTCATGCGTCAAACCGGAGAGCAACATGGGGCTGGCCGGTTTTTTTTCAAGTCAGCCGCTGTGGTGCTGAATACCTTGGCCGGTTTTGGATATGCCGGGATGGTTTTGGGGCAGCATGGCAGCAGCGTTGAAGCCTAACCGAAAAAAGCCGGTTTTGTCCATGTGGCTGCTGGACAAAAAAACGCAAATCGCGCACCATAATCGGCTGCCAAAGCTGCCTGAAAACCGGCCATGCCCGTTTTCAGGCAGCCCTGATACACCGCAGCATCTGTGCTGGCAGCAAATCAACAACGATAAGGGTAAGCATGTTTCGGCGTTTTTTCGGGATCATCGGCGTGGTCGGCTGCATGCTCGGCGGCTTGCAAGCGGCTCGGGCCGAGGCGGTTTATATTTGCCAGTCTGGCGGCAAGGCGGTGTTTACCTCATTTCCCAAACAGTTTCCCAAGGGCCGCTGCCAACTGTCGGTGATGCAGGGTGTGACACCGGAAACCGCTGTGGCCGCCAGCGCCGCCTCGGACAGCAGCGACCCGATCAGCGAATTGTGGTACGAACTGGAGTTTGGCCGCATCAATCCTGACGTCAAAATCATGCCGCCCCCGCCGGTCACCACAAAGCCGGCGGCCACCGCCCCACCGGCTGCCAGCGGCCGGCCGGCGGTACCGCCACCGGCCAAACTGACGCCCAAACAACTGGTGGAGCGTGACATCGCACTGGAGCAGCAAGCTTTGCGCCACACACAGCAACAACTGGCAGCCGCCCGGCGCAGCGGCCAAAGTGCGCGTGCCGCCGAATTGGCACGCGCCGTGGCCGACCGCCAGCAGAACATCCGGGCGCTGGAGCAAGAGTTGCAACGGTTTTAGGGAGTGTAGTCAGAATGCTTGTGAAGCGGTTTTTTGAGGAAAAATCCGCAGATGCAAGGCAAAAAGCACAGCAAGATTGAACATCTTGCGCGCATTTTTAACGCCGCAGATGCGGATTTTAACCAAAAATACCGCCGCAATGCTTTCTGACTACACTCCCTAAAGGTTTCAGGCAGCCTGGGACACAAGTAACACAGCATCAATGACGAATGAACATTGCCAAATTCAAATCATTCCTGGACATGCTGGCTATTGCGCTGGCCATACTCTTCGTGATCACTGTTGCGGCACTGGGCTTGCCCACCGCCATGGGGCAGGTGCACTACCAGCTGATCACGGTTCCGGCAGCGGAAATCCGCATCGTTGGCAAAGCGAATGCTCCGGGCATCCGTATTCGCGGCAGTCTGCCGGGTGCACCGCTGAGCGCCGATTGCCGGCCCGGCGCCCAGTATCTGTGTGCCCACTACCACCATCGCGCGCTCACCACCAGCCAGTTAATCCTGCTGCGCGTCAATCAGCGCTTTACGATCATTGCCCGCGCCCGGCTGCGGGATGACAACGGTCGGGAGGTTGTCATTGACAATCTGCCGCCAGGCAATCCAGAACCCTGGGTGCGGCAGTTGGTCTCCGACAAACAGGATTATCTGCGTCTGTTTGGCTATGCCTTGCTGTGGATACTGGCCGCACGCATCTGCCTGGTCCTGATGGTCACCCTGAGACGGCTACGTTCTGGCAACCATTAAGTTGCTGTTCAACAGGCGACATGGAAAATGCAGACAGAGCCAATCGACGGACAAATGGGCGGGCAGTTTGGCTGTTGGCTGGTTTTGCCAGGCTTAATCCCTCGCTTACCAACAGCCATGAGTGGAAATTTGACGGGTCGGCAATCTTCTTGCCAAGCGCCAGGGAATAACCAGTGAGCCTACAGCATCTCGTCCATCGGCAACAGGGACAATACATCGATCCAGCGCCGTTTCAGCCAGCCGGTATGCGGATCATAGGCCCAGTAATAATCGGCCTGTTCCGGAATCTGATCGCGCCAGATCAGGCCGCCCCGTCCGTCGGCAAAGACCTGATAAGTGGTTTCCGGCAGACGGCTGGCCAATGAATCGGTCATCGCCGATACCAAGGGAGGCGAGTGGATCACCACCCCCATTTCGGTATTCAGATGGGCTGAGCGCGGATCGAAATTGAACGAGCCGACAAACAGGCGCCGGTTGTCGATGGCAATGGTTTTGGCATGCAGACTGCTGGCCGAGGCGCCGACCAAACCCCGGTCACGCCGCCCTTTGCTGTGCTGTACCGGTTTGAACTCATACAGATTCACGCCCGCTTGCAACAGCGGGTGGCGGTATTTCTGGTAACCGGCATGCACCAGCGGCACATCGGTGGCTGCCAGCGAATTGGTGACCACCCGTACCGCCACACCGTCACGCACCAGTTGCCCCAAGGCGTCCACACCTTCCGGCATGGGCACAAAATAAGGCGACACCAGCCACAAGGACTGCTGCGGCGTGCCCATGGCCCGATCCAGCGACACCAGCACCGATTGCTCGGCGGCTCCCCGGTTCAGCGCCTTGGCCGGATCGTCACTGACCAGATCAATGCGCGCCCATTGCCACGGCAGGCGGCCTTCGGCCAACTGCTGGCGCAGAGCCGATTGCCGCCAGGCACGGCTGAAATAACCGGCCTGCGGACTGGCCGGCTCTTCCCCGCGCAACAGGCGCCGGTTGGCACGGCTGATGTGCTTGCGCTCGCGCACCAGCCGTTCCAGCGGATAGGCCGAGGCGCTGGCCCAGTAGCGGTCAAAGTCGGCAGACGCCGCCTCCACCACCGGCCCGATGGCCAGTACGTCCAGATCGACAAACAATGCCCCGTTGCCAAAATCGAAATACTCGTCACCGATATTGCGCCCGCCGATGATGGTGGCCTGATTGTCGGCAGTAAACGATTTATTGTGCATCCGCCGGTTGAGCCGGTCGAAATCGGTGACATAGCCCAAGGCGCGCCAACGGCGGTTGGCAAACGGATTGAACAGGCGGATTTCGATTTGCGGATGGGCATCCAGTGCCGAGAGCAGACTGTCCATCCCGCGGGTGTTGTTGTCGTCCAGCAGCAGACGCACCCGTACCCCGCGCTCGGCAGCCTGATACACATGCTGCAACAGCATGCGGCCGGAGGTATCGTTGCGCCAGATGTAGTATTGCAAATCCAGCGTGTGTTCGGCGGCATCGGCCAGGGCCACCCGGGCAGCAAAGGCATCCAGCGCATCATCCAGCGGTACCAGGCCGGACAAGGGCGCCTGGGCCGTCACTTGCGGCTGCAATTGCGCCGCCAAAGCCGACGGTGTGTCTGCCGGCAAGCGCTGGCTGACACTGCGTCCTTCCAGCGACGGCAGGCTTTGGCAGGCAGCCAGCACTAAGCAGGCAGCGGACAGGCACAAACAGCGTTTCAGGAATGCAGGCATGAAAAACTAGAAACAAATACATCAATTGCAAACTGGTAGCCAAGGCCATGGCCGGCTGTCCCATGAAACCATCATGGTTTCATGAATCCAGGCTGCCTGAAAGCCGGTTTCAGGCAGCCTACTGGCTTGGATTTACTCTGCGGACAAACCCAAATCGCGCCACATG
>JBHAET010000131.1:0-8671 GCA_041855705.1 Neisseriaceae bacterium | reverse complement strand
CCGCACGAGAGCCCGTGGGTGGTGACCCTGCCGCTGGTTTTGCTGGCCATCCCCTCGGTGCTGGTAGGTTATTTCACCATTGAACCGCTGTTGTACGGCGATTTCTTCCAGGGTGTGATTCATGTTGACCACGCCGCTCATCCGGTGATGGGCCGCATGGCCGAAGCCTTTCACGGCCCGCTGGCAATGGTGAGCCACAGCCTGCAAACACCGGTGCTGTACCTGGCGATTGCCGGGGTGGCGGCGGCTTGGCTGCTGTATGTGAAAGCGCCGCAGCTGCCGGCCAAAATCGCTGCCGCCGCCAAGCCGGTGTATGCGTTGCTGGACAACAAATACTATTTGGACGTGATTTACTTCAATGTGTTTGCCAAAGGCAGCCGTGCCTTGGGCCAGTTGTTCTGGAAAGTGGGCGATACCCTGCTGATCGACAATCTGGTGGTCAACGGTTCGGCCAAAGTGGTGGGTGCGGTGGCCTCGGTGGTGCGCCGCATGCAGACCGGCTTTATCTACACCTATGCCACGGTGATGGTGTTCGGGGTGCTGGTGCTGATTACCGCTTTTTTCTGGGGCTTGTGGTTCCGTTAAAGGCTGCCTGAAAACGATATGGGGTGCCGGCTGCCGCCGGCAAGCCGCAAACAGATAACGATTTTAGTAATTACAGGAAAAACCATGTTTTCCAACCACCTACTTAGCTTGGCCATTTGGGTGCCGATCATTGCCGGCGTGCTGGTGCTGGCCACCGGCTCCGACCGCCGTGCCGCTTTGGCGCGGGTGCTGGCACTTGTGGGCGCGCTGGCCGGCTTTTTGGTCACCGTACCGCTGTTTACCGGTTTTGACCGCTTGAACGGCGGCTTCCAGTTTACCGAGTCCTACAGCTGGATTCCGGCGCTCAACCTCAACTATGCGCTGGGTGTGGACGGCATTTCGGCGCTGTTTGTGATTCTGAACAGCTTTGTCACCCTGCTGGTGGTGCTGGCCGGCTGGGAAGTGATCCAAAAACGCACGGCACAGTACATGGCGGCGTTTTTGATCATGTCCGGCCTGATTAACGGCGCGTTTGCCGCCATGGACGCGATTTTGTTCTATGTGTTCTTTGAGGGCATGCTGATTCCGATGTATCTGATCATCGGGGTGTGGGGCGGCCCGCGCCGGGTTTATGCCTCCATCAAGTTCTTTCTCTATACCCTGCTCGGTTCGCTCTTGATGCTGGTGGGCCTGATTTATCTGTCTTCGCTGGCCGGCGGCAGCTTTGCGATCACCGATATGCACCATATTCCGCAGATTTCGCTGGGTGTGCAGCAATTGCTGTTCATTGCCTTCTTCCTGTCGTTTGCGGTGAAAGTGCCGATGTGGCCGGTGCACACCTGGTTGCCCGATGCCCACGTGGAAGCGCCCACCGGCGGCTCCATGGTGCTGGCGGCGATTACCCTGAAAATCGGTGCCTACGGCTTTTTGCGCTTCGTGCTGCCCATCCTGCCGGATGCGGCCAAATACTTTGCGCCGGTGATGGTGGTGCTGAGCCTGGTGGCGGTGATTTACATCGGCATGGTGGCGCTGGTGCAGACCGACATGAAAAAACTGGTGGCTTATTCTTCCATCAGCCACATGGGTTTTGTCACCTTGGGCATGTTTCTGTTTACCGCAGGCTACCTGAACGACTGGGCACTGAAAGGGGCCATCATCCAGATGATTTCGCACGGTTTCGTCTCGGCCGCCATGTTCATGTGCATCGGTGTGCTGTATGACCGCCTGCACACCCGCAACATTGCCGACTATGGCGGTGTGGTTAATGTGATGCCCAAGTTTGCCGCCTTCATGATGCTGTTTGGCATGGCCAATGCCGGCTTGCCCGGCACTTCCGGCTTTATCGGCGAATTCATGGTGATCGTGGGCGCGGTGAAGGTGAATTTCTGGGTGGGGGCACTGGCGGCGCTGACCCTGATTTACGGCGCGGCCTACACCTTGTGGATGTACAAACGGGCGGTGTTTGGTGCCGTCAGCCGCCCGGAAGTGGCGGCGTTGCAAGACATCAACAAACGCGAATTTCTGGTGCTCGCGGTGCTGGCGCTGGCGGTGCTCGGTTTTGGCCTTTATCCCGAACCGCTGATTGCCGTCATCCATCAGGCTGCCAACGACCTGATTGTACAGGCCGCCCAAAGCAAATTGTAAGGAAGCACGAATGAACTGGACTGATTTGAATTTGACACCGGCCATCCCGGACATGGTGCTGGCGGTGGCGCTGTTTGGCGTGCTGCTGGTGGATTTGTGGCTGAAAGACAGCCAGCGCGGCATCACCCGGGCACTGAGTCTCGCCGGCCTGGCCGCTGCTGCCGCCGCCCAGTATGCGGTGTGGGTGAGCGAGCCGGTGTATGCGTTTAGCGAAATGTTCGTGCTCGACGGTTTTGCCCAGTTGGCGAAAATGGCCATGTATGTGGCGGTGGCGGTGCTGTTTGTGTACAGCCCGGCTTATTTGCGCGCCCGCCAGATTTATCAGGGCGAGTTTTACACCCTGAGCCTGTTCGCGCTGGTGGGCATGAACGTGATGGTGTCGGCCAGCCACTTTCTCACCCTGTATGTGGGTTTGGAAATCCTGTCGCTGTCGCTGTATGCCCTGATTGCGCTGCGCCGTGACGATGCCAATGCCACCGAGGCGGCCTTGAAATATTTTGTGCTGGGGGCTTTGGCTTCCGGCCTGCTGTTGTACGGCATTTCACTGGTCTACGGTGCCACCGGCTCGCTGCAGCTGGCCGATGTGCTCACCGCCGCCCAGGGCGGCAACCCGTGGCTGCTGAAGCTGGGCTTGGTGTTCATTGTGGTGGCGGTGGCGTTCAAACTGGGCGCGGTACCGTTTCACATGTGGGTGCCGGATGTGTATCAGGGTGCCCCCACCGCCGTGGCGATGCTGGTCGGTACCGCACCGAAAATTGCCGCCACCGTGTTTGCCTTCCGCATCCTGGTGACCGGTTTGGGGTCCATCCGCAGCATCGACACCGCACTGCCCGACTGGAGCGGCATGCTGTTGCTGCTGGCGGTGGCCTCCCTGTTGGTCGGCAATCTGGCGGCCATCATGCAAACCAACATCAAGCGCATGCTGGCTTATTCCACCATTGCCCACATGGGTTTCATCCTGTTGGCGTTTCTGGGCAAAAGCCTCGGTTTCTCCGCCGCCCTGTATTACGCGCTGACCTATGCACTGATGGGGGCGCTGGCATTCGGGGTGCTGATGCTGCTGTCTTCCGAGGAGCATGAATGTGAAAACATCGCCGATTTGGCCGGCCTGAACCAGAAAAATGCCTGGTATGCCTTTTTACTGTTGCTGGCCATGTTCAGCATGGCCGGTATTCCGCCACTGATGGGCTTTTACGCCAAGTTTGCGGTGATCAAGGCATTGCTGGCCGAAGGCTATGTCGCCGTGTCGGTGTTTGCGGTGGTGATGAGCCTGATTGGCGCGTTCTATTACCTGCGGGTGGTCAAAACCATTTATATGGACGAACCGACCACTGCCTGGCAGGGCAGCAGTGCCGGTTTTGCCGCCCGCGCCCTGTTGTCGGTGAATGCCTTGCTGTTGCTGCTGTGGGGCATCTTGCCGCAAACCGTGGTTGATTGGTGTGTGCAGGCCCTGGAGACGACCTTGTAAGCGTCAAGCAGAAGTGGATCGGATGCGCCCTGCGAGGTTCGTCAATACCTGTGATAAACAACAGCCGAACATGAAACGCTTCATGTTCGGCTGTTGTTTATCACGATTTCCAATATCTCAAGCTGTGATGCCCGATCGGCTGGTTGTGCCGCATCGGCTGCAGAGACAAGCAGGTCAGGCGATGCGTTCGATTTTGGCACCGACGCCGCCCAGTTTTTGCTCGATGTGTTCGTAGCCGCGGTCAAGGTGGTAAATGCGTTCGACCACGGTTTCACCGTCGGCCACCAAACCGGCAATCACCAGACTGGCCGAGGCGCGCAAATCGGTGGCCATCACCGTGGCGCCGGAGAGCCGTTCCACGCCCTGCACAATGGCGGTGTGGCCTTCGGCGGTGATGCGCGCGCCCATGCGGTTGAGTTCGGGCACATGCATGAAGCGGTTTTCAAAAATGGTTTCCACCACCTTGCCGCTGCCCTCGGCAATCGCGTTCATGGCCATGAATTGTGCCTGCATGTCGGTGGGAAAAGCCGGATAGGGCAGGGTGCGGATGTCTACCGCCCGCGGCCGGCGCTGCATGTCGATGGCAATCCAGTCGTCACCGGCTTCGATCACGGCGCCGGCTTCCACCAGTTTGTCGAGCACCGCCTGCATGGTTTTGGGGGTGGCCCGGCGCAGCACCACCTTGCCGCCGGCCATGGCCACCGCACACAAAAAGGTGCCGGCTTCGATGCGGTCGGGCACCACGGCGTGTTCGGCGCCGTGCAGTGCATCCACGCCTTCAATGGTGAGGGTGGGGGTGCCGATGCCGCGGATGTTGGCACCCATTTTCACCAGACAGTCAGCCAAGTCGGTCACTTCCGGTTCCATGGCCGCGTTGTCGAGCACGGTGGTGCCTTCGGCCAGAGTGGCGGCCATCAGCAGGTTTTCGGTGCCGGTCACGGTGACCATGTCCATGGTGATGCGGGCGCCTTTCAGGCGTTTGGCGCGGGCTTTGACATAGCCGTGCTCAATCACGATTTCCGCCCCCATTGCTTCCAACCCTTTCAGGTGCTGGTCCACCGGCCGCGAGCCGATGGCACAGCCGCCGGGCAGACTGACCTGGGCTTCGCCGAAATGGGCCAGGGTCGGGCCGAGCACCAGAATCGAAGCGCGCATGGTTTTCACCAGCTCATACGGCGCGCAGGTGTTGTTGAGGCTGCCGCAATTGATTTCGAACTCGTGCACATTGTCGGTCAGCACCCGTGCGCCCATGCCTTGCAGCAGTTTTTGCGTCGTTTTCACATCGCGCAGCATCGGCACATTGGTCAGGCGCAGGGTGTCCTTGGTCAGCAGGGCGGCGCACATCAGCGGCAGGGCGGCGTTTTTGGCGCCGGAAATGGTGATTTCACCGTGCAGGGGGCCGTTGCCGGTGATTTTCAGTTTGTCCATCCAGTTCGCTCCGGCGGCAGCGCTGAGGCTGCCTGAAAATAAAAAACACACATTGTACAGGATTTGGCGGCGGTATTTGCCGGCCGGGCAACCATCAGGCGGTCAGCGTGCCTTTGGTGGACGGCATTTTGCCGGCCATCCGTTCATCGTATTCGACCGCCTGGCGCAAGGCGCGGCCAAAAGCCTTGAACACGGTTTCGGCCTGGTGATGGGCGTTGATGCCGCGCAGATTGTCGATGTGCAGGGTCATCATGCTGTGGTTGACGAGGCCATGGAAAAATTCGCTGAACAAATCGACATCAAAGCGGCCAATCATGGCGCGGGTAAATTCGATGTTGTAGGTCAGCCCCGGCCGGCCGGACAAATCGAGCACCACCCGGCTCAAGGCTTCGTCCAGCGGCACATAGCTCATGCCGTAGCGGCGTATGCCGGTTTTGTCGCCCAGCGCCTGTTTCAGCGCCTGGCCCAGGGTGATGCCGATGTCTTCCACACTGTGGTGGTCGTCGATGTGGGTGTCGCCGCGGCAGGTGATGTCCAGATCAATCAGGCCGTGGCGGGCAATCTGGTCCAGCATGTGTTCCAGAAACGGAATGCCGGTGTCGAAGCGGGCGATGCCGCTGCCGTCGAGGTTGAGGGAGACGCTGATTTGGGTTTCGCTGGTGTGGCGGGTAACGGTGGCAGTACGCATAATGATGGTGATGGGCCTTAAATATTGACAGTGAATCGGCAGCCGGCACGGTTGCGCCGGCCATTGTATAGCAGATTCAATTAATTTTCGATCGCCGGCCTTCTGCCGGATAGGTCTGCGCCCACGGCGTGGCCTGCGCCTTAAACGGCAGCCACGGCCGCGGACTTTGCCAAGGTCTCACGCAGTACGGCAAGGCGCAGCAACGCTTTGTGACGGCACGCCTAACGGCTGGCGGCGGCCCGGTGGCTGCCGTCCAGCAGGCCGGGCAGAATGCGTTTGGCTTCGGCGCGGACCATGGCGAACAGGCTGTCGATGTCGGCCGTGCCGGTGTTCGGATTGAGCAGGGTCAGTTTCAGGGCCTGGCGGCCGTGCAGGCGGGTGACGCCGATATTGGCCTGACCGCGGGCAAACAGTTCGTCGGCCACATTCTGGTTGAGCGTGTCCAGCAGTGGCGGCGGACAGGCGCTCGGGCAGACCCGGAACAGCACCGATGCCAGTTGAGGAGGCAGCAGCAATTCCAGTTCCGCTTGTTGGCGCAAGCGTTCGGCGGCGGTTTGCGCCAGTGCCAGCGTGTGGTCAATCAGTGCGCCGTAGGCGGTTTCACCCAGGGCTTCGATGGCCAGCCAAAGCTTCAGGGCATCGAAGCGGCGGGTGGTCTGCAAGGATTTGGCCACCAGATTGGGCACCTGGTGCAATTCGTCGTAGGCCGAATTCAGGTATTCGGCCACATGGTGCATCTGGCGGAAATCTTCGGGCCGGCGCAGCAAAAAGGCGCCGCAGGAAATGCTGTGCCAAAAGTGCTTGTGAAAGTCAAGCGTCACCGAGTCGGCGGTGTCGATGCCGCAGAGCCGGTGACGGTGGCGCGGCGAGAACAGCAGGGCCCCGCCCCAGGCGGCGTCGACATGCAGCCAGATGTGCGACTGCTCGGTCAGGGCGCGGATGGCGGCAATGTCGTCAATGGCACCGGCATCGGTGGTGCCGGCGGTGGCCACCACGCAGGCCGCCAGTTGGCCCTGTTGTGCCACATCGGCCAAGGTGCGGGCCAACTGGTTGATGTCGATGCGGCCATCGGCATCGGTCGGGACGCAGAGAGCTGCCTGAAAACCCAAGCCCAGCAAGGCCAGGTTTTTTTGCACCGAAAAATGGGCATTTTCGGAGCAGATGAATTTCAGGCGGCTGGCGGCGTCCGGCGGCAGGCCGCGTTGCTGTACCGACCACGCGGCACCGGTTTCGTCCTGCCAGTGGCGGGCCACACAGGCATCGCGTGCCAGCAGCAAACCCATCAGGTTGGACTGGGTGCCGCCGGAAGTGAACACGCCGCCATCGCCCGCCGCATAGCCCAGCCGCTGCCGCAGCCAATCGATGAGGCGGATTTCCATCAGCGAAGCGGCCGGACTTTGGTCCCAGGAATCCATGGACTGGTTGGCGGCGTTGATCAGCACCTCGGCCACCTGGCTGGCAATCAGGGTCGGGCAGTGCAGATGGGCCAGCGAATGGCGGTGGTGAACATTGAGGCTGTTGTGCAAAAACAGGGACACCGCCCGCTCCAGGGCGGCCGGCAGGCCGATGCCGTCTGCGGTGGGGCAAAAATCGATTTGCGGCTGCAACTGGCGCACGCTGCCGCCGGTGTAAAGGGTGTCGGCACGCAGCCAGTCGGCCACCGCGGCGATGGCGGCGGCCATCTGGGTTTGGTAATCGTTCAGCGCGGCTTCGGTGCCGCAGAGCAGGGCAGCGGTGTGGGTGGTCATGGCAAGGCGCAGGGACAGCGAGCAAACGGTGCATTGTAGCGCAAATTCGCGGCATGGCCGTTGCGGCGTTTCGCCGTGGCTGTGTTTGGCTTGCGGCTGGCGATCGGAAGCGGAATGAAATGCCCCCGCCTTGCCCAAACAAAACCCGCGGCAACGGACGGGTGCCGTTGCCGCGGGTGCGGATGGGAGCGGTCAGTAATCGCGGGTGGCGGACAGCACATTGCCGCTTTTGGCATCGACTTTGACTTCGTGCTCGCCCTGCTCGTTGAACACTTCGACTTCAAAATAGGCACCGCGGTGGCGGCTGTATTCGAAATCCACTTCGCCGGCACGGCCGCCCACTTTGTCGGCCGCAATTTTGGCCGCCTGTTCGTGGCTGATGTACTGGCCGCTGTGCTGCTGGTAGTGGCGCTCGTCTTCATCGGCACGGGCGGTGGTGCTGACGGCCATCAGGCCCAGGGCCAGGCTGGCGGTGGCCAGGTATTGGATTGCTTTCATGCTTCAGACTCCTTTACGCAATGATGTGGTCGGGCGCGTGGCCTCTTGCCACAGCGTGATGTGGTGCATCATAGCGGTTGAGAATTAGGCCAAAGTTAGCAAGCCCCCGCTTTGCACAATTTGACACAAACACCGCGGACGGAAAGGTTTCAGGCAGCCGTAAAGGCTGCCTGAAAGCGTTGTGGGGATGGGTGCATCAATCGGTATCGCGTTTGAATGCCACAAACCGCAGCCGCACATAGTCGGCGATGGTGTGGCCGTTTTCGTGCGGCAGCAGGGTTTCGGCGGTGGCGGCGGCTTCGGCCAGCACGGCGGTGCGTTCGGCATTGGTCATCGCCGGCAGCATCGGGTCGGCAAAGGTTGCCAGCCAGCCGGCGGCGCCGGTGGGCAGCGGCGTGGGACGGGAAAACAGGGCGATGTGGGGCACGGCAAAGCCGTGTTGCTCAAGCAGGGCGCGGTAGGCTTCGGCGCTGGGGAAATACCAGCATGCGCGTTCGCGCAGGCCGCGGCGGTGCAGGGCTTGCCGCAAGGCTGCCTGAAAGGCGGCAATATTGCCGTGGCCGCCGAATTCGCCGACAAAGCGGCCGCCCGGTTTCAGGGCTTGCGCCACGCCGGCCACCACGGCAGCGGCATCGGTCATCCAGTGCAGGGCGGCGTTGGAGAATACGGCGT
>JBHAET010000130.1:0-3567 GCA_041855705.1 Neisseriaceae bacterium | reverse complement strand
TGGCATCTTGTGCCGGAGGCGGCAGCAGCCTGAGCAACAGCCAAAAACATCAAATGCAGAAACTGACAGCGGCCCAGCGCGATGCGATTGGCCGGCAAACCGCCAACGACCTGCGCCAGCGCGGTTTTGACCGCAGAAGCGGGGACATGGAGGTACAGGGCGTGGATTATCGAGCCGGCGACGATACCTTTGTTTACCGCTTGCGCACGCATGCCGTGGCCAAAGCCAGTGATTTTGACCGCAGTCAGCGCCAACAATTGCAGCAACAGCTGGCCGGCGGATTGGGCAAGCTGTTTTGCCGCGACCGCGGCATGCGCGATCTGATGCAGCATGGCCGCTACGCGTTTGAATTGCGAATCAATGCGCGCGATGGCCGCAGCCTGAGCAATCCGGTGCGGGTTACCGCGGCCGATTGCTGAAGTCTGCTGTCCGGCTTTCCTCTTTTTCTTTCCCATTTCCTGGAGAACATCATGCCCCATCATGTCCGCCATGTTGCCCTGATTGTCGGCAGTCTGCGTGCCGAATCTTTCAATCGTAAAATTGCCGATTATGTGTGCCAGATTGCACCGCAGCGCTGGCAGATCAGTGAAATCGAAATCGGCGATTTGCCCTTGTACAATCAGGACCGGGATGATGAGCCGATTGAAGCCTATGAGCGGGTGCGCGGCCAGTTGGCAGCAGCCGATGTGGTACTCATCGTGACGCCGGAGCACAATCGCAGCGTTCCTGCGGCACTGAAAAACGTGCTGGACATCGCATCGCGACCTGCAGGCCGCGGTGTGTGGGGCGGCAAAAAAGCAGCGGTTATTACGGCCTCACCCGGCAGTTATGGCGGTTTTGCCTGTGGTTTGCACTTGCGCCAAATCCTGCAGAGTTTGGGCGTTTCGGTTTTGGTGACTCCTGAATTGTATTTGAGCCGGATTCAGGAATCGGTGGGCAGTGATGGCCAACTGGACAGCAGCCGTACGCAAGCAGCACTCAAACAGTTTGTGCAGGCACTGGATGCCTGGTTGGTGGATGCCTGATGATTTAGCCGGCATCTTGCCCTTATCTGGCCAATGCGCCTCGGTGACCGGTATTTCGGTTGCTGTGGGGTATTGGCCTTATTTTTTCGGATCAATCCTGTGTTTTGGACAGATGATAAATTACAAAAACCGGGACCTTTACACAACCCGCATTTAAAGCGTTGTGTGCTGCCTGTTTGTTTGCCTCACGCTGTGCTGTGTCTGCACTCACTGTGCTGCTGCGCCTTGAACGGCATCCACATCTGGAGGCTTTGCAAAGGTTTCAATCACATTCGTTCCGCATTGCAAATTTCAGTTTGCCTTAGCGGAACTAAGTGCTAAAATAGCACCCAGATGCTGGCAACCGGGCCGCGGATGGCTGCGGGCATGCGGTTGATTTGGCGGCACGAGCATGACTACAATGCGCATGGTTGCCGGCAGGCCAGCAACAGACAAGAACAAAACCATTTTCAGGAGACCACCATGACCGAAACCATTGAACGCGACAGCATGCAATATGATGTGGTAATCGTCGGCGCCGGCCCTGCCGGTTTGTCGGCCGCGATCAAACTCAAACAATTGGCTGCCAGCAGCGGACGTGAAATCAGCGTATGCGTCGTGGAAAAAGGCTCGGAAGTGGGGGCGCATATTTTGTCCGGTGCGGTGATCGATCCCAAATCGCTGAGCGAGCTGATTCCCAACTGGCGCGAGCTGGGCGCGCCCTTAACCCGCAGCGTGACCGAAGACAAATTCATCTGGCTCACCAAAGACAAGGCCACCAAACTGCCCACTCCGCCCAATTTTGAAAACCACGGCAATTACATCATCAGTTTGGGTTTGTTGTGCCGTTGGCTGGCGCAGCAGGCTGAAGAATTAGGGGTCGAAATTTACCCCGGCTTTGCCGCTGCCGAAGTGCTGTACCATGCCGACGGCAGTGTGCGCGGCATTGTGACCGGCGATATGGGCATCGGCAAAGACGGTGAGCCGACCGCCAATTATCAGCCGGGCATGGAATTGCTGGCGCAGCAAACCATTTTTTCCGAAGGTTGTCGCGGCTCCTTGAGCAAACAGTTGATTGCGCGCTTCAAACTGGATCAGAACAGCCAGCCGCAAACCTATGGTATCGGCATCAAAGAAATTTGGGAGGTCGATCCGGCCCAATCGCAACCGGGCCAGGTGATGCACACGGTTGGCTGGCCGCTGGATACCCAAACTTATGGCGGTACTTTTCTGTATCACCTGGATGACAACAAGGTGGCGGTTGGCATGGTGGTGGGTTTGGACTACCAAAATCCGTATTTGTCGCCGTTTGAGGAATTTCAGCGTTTCAAGACCCATCCGGAAATCCGCAAGATTTTCGAGGGCGGCCGGCGCATTGCTTATGGCGCCCGCGCCTTGGTGGAGGGCGGCTACCAGTGTTTGCCCAAGCTGAGTTTCCCGGGCGGGGTGCTGGTGGGTGATGCCGCCGGTTTCCTCAATGTGCCGCGAATCAAGGGCATTCACACAGCGATGAAATCGGCGATGCTGGCGGCCGAGGCGGTGTTCGGCAGTCTGGCGGCCGAATCGCAGGAGTCTTACGACAGCAGCAGCGAAGCGGTACGCTATGCCGATTTGTTCCAGGCCAGCTGGCTGCATGACGAATTGCACGGTGTGCGCAACATCCGTCCGTCGTTCAAATGGGGGCTGTGGCCGGCGATTGCCTATGGTGCGGTTGATGTCTACCTGTTCAAGGGCAAGGCACCTTGGACTTTGAAGCACCACGGTACCGATCACGGCAGCCTGAAAAAAGCCAGCGCCTGCCAACCCATCGATTACCCGAAACCGGATGGCAAACTGACTTTCGACCGGCTATCCAGCGTGTTCCTGTCGGGTACCAATCATGAGGAAGACCAGCCGGGACACCTGAAACTGAAAACGCCGGGAGTGGCCATCGACATCAATTACCGCGAATACGCCAGTCCGGAAACCCGTTATTGCCCGGCCGCCGTGTATGAAATCGTGGAAGAAGACGGCAAGCCGCGTTTGCAAATCAACGCCCAGAACTGTGTGCATTGCAAAACCTGCGACATCAAGGACCCGACCCAGAACATTGTGTGGACGGTGCCAGAAGGCAGCGGCGGCCCCAATTACGCCGAAATGTAAGGCTCATTCAGCCTTTGCATACCATTCTTGCCCAAGGGCCAATCCAGGCTGCCTGAAACAATCCCACCCTAACGGTGGGATTGTTGTTTGTGCGCCGGCTTATTCCCGCTCGCGGAAAAAGGCATAGGTCACATCATGGAACAGATCGGTGTGCGGGCTGTCTTCATACTCCAGCTGGGCCAGTTCGTCTTCAAACGCGGCCTGGATGGAGGCCACCGCTTCTTCTGCCCATTGCGGCGGCAGGGCGCGGATCAGGCCTTTGAAGGCGGTGGCCAAAACCCGGTTCTGCATGCGGGTGGCTTCCAGGGTCTGTTCGATGTAATCCAATTGCTGCTGGGTGTCGTGCATGATGTGCTCCTGACGGATGGGAACGGCAGAGTGTAACACAGGCGGCAACAACATATGCTTTGCGGTTCGAACC
>JBHAET010000129.1:0-4551 GCA_041855705.1 Neisseriaceae bacterium | reverse complement strand
TTGCCGAGTGCAATTTTCGTATCACCGCTGCCTTGATGATCGCGGCGATGCTGCTGGGGCTGGGCGTTGGCGCACTATTGCGTGAAAATATTGAAGGCATTCATGTGCTGATGGCGCTGCTGTTTTTGCCCACCGGTGCGGCCGCCCTGCATATTGCGATAACCCTGCTGCGTTTTGCGTTTTTGCCACCGGGCAAAGTGATTGCGTATGCCACCGCCGACGGTTTGTACCTGCCCATTCACCCCGCACCGTGGGTGCGTGTGTTTGCGCCGGCGGTACGCCCTGATTATTTCATTGCCTGGGCAGACATCAGCGATGTGCGGGCGGTCGAAACCGAGCGTCTGGGCGAAGCCGGCATCATCCACGTCAGCAGCTTGCATGTTTACCGACGCGATGGCGGCAAAGCGTTGTATTTCAATGCCGATGCCATGGGCGGGCTGGGGGTGGCGCAGGACATTGCCGAGGTGACCCGTGCCGCGCGCCATGGCCGCAAGCCCGTGCCGCAAACGCCGACGACGCGGCTGCAGATCCGCCCGCTGGGCTGGCTGGTGATGCTGGCCAGCATTGTGCTGGCCGGATTGTTGCTGATGGATGTCCTGTACCTGATGCCCAGCGCATCGGCAGAAGCCCAGCCGCAGCGCAACCCGCTGGGGTTGGGATACGACTATTTGATGCCGGGCTTCATGCTGCTGCTGTGCGCGTATCTGTGGCCGAAGGGCCAGGCGGTGATGCGCGAATATCGCAAAACGTCGTGAATGCAGGCCGTGCTGCGGGCAGTCTTGCACGGCGGGCACATTGAACGCAAGTGCTAGAATACTCCGTCTCTGTGCGAAGGTGCGGGCCACAAAGCCTTGTGGTTGCGATAGGTCATGTTTGATGGCTTGCTGATTAAACTGTTGTCTGCCGGTCTCAATTTCGAAGTGTCAAATCCGCACCTGAAGCAAGTTGCCGCGATCAGAGCGCACTGCACGCAGTGCGGGGCTGTTTCACAACTGGCCCGGAAAATTCCGTTGTTCAGGATGTAACGCCAAAATCCACACGATTGCAATAAACAGTGAAAAACGACGAAAAAAATCAATCAACCTCGGCTTTTTGGGAATTGCCTTGATTGGGGTTGGCTTTCTATTGGTTCCGTTCAATACAGGTTTTCTTTCTTTCATAAAGAAAGCCCTGTTTGTGGTTGGCTATATATTGTGCATGGCATCCGCTGTTCGGACCCTGATTGGCAGGAGGGCTGAATTTGTCGATTTTTTCTCGGGCATATTGTCCGACTCCAGGTTTATTTGGTTGTTTGTTTTTCAGGTCATTGGGGGCTTGATCGCTTGTGTCGTTTTTGATGGCTCTTATTTCATTCTTTTCTTTGCCGGGGCGTGCTCTGGCACATTGGCTTGGTGGCTGTTTGCCAAAAAATAAAAAAGGCAAATCGGCATCGTTCACGGTTTTTTCTTGTTGAAACACTTTTTCAAGCCCTTGGTCGGCTGCCCGGTCTCAGCTGGCAGTCAATTTGTCCGTGCCGTTTAAAACGTGATGTCATCGCTGCTGCCGGGGCGCAGGTCGGCGTAACGGGCGCGGTAGTGTGCGTCCCATTCGTCCATGGCATCGATGTAGCCTTGATAGGTTTCCTCCGCTGCATCCAGCACTTCATTTTGGTAGTGCATGGAAGCGGCCGCCCAGCTGGCCAAGGTCAGGCCGTATTCGGCCAGCACCGCTTGCGCATCCACGCCGTGTTCGGTGGCAACGGACTGATGGCAGAAAATCCGGGCATAGGTTTCGATATCCGGCACGGCCGCTTCCCAGTCATCGCTGCTAGCCGGGTCAAAACCACCGGCCACATCGGCAAACCGCCCCACGCGCGGGTTGGCAAAAATCTCGCCATAGCGCGCGGCGGCTTGAATATCTTCCAGCATCATCTGTTGCAGACGCTGCGTCCATTGTTCCAGTGTCTGTGCCCAGACCGGTGCTTCAAGGCCAAGAATCGCCAGCACTTGCTGTTCGGGCATGCCGTGAGCCAAGTTGGCACTGGCGGCGGCAAATTCCTCGAAGCTCACGCCATTGATGGTGTCCATGCAAATCTCCTGTTTTTTTAGGTGAAGGAAAGGCGGCGCATTTCACGCGCCCGTGCATCGGTACGGGCGCTGTCGGTCATCGGCATCAGCGCGGCGCAGGCGTCCAGATAGGCATCGACATACGCCTTTCGCGTCTCGTCCGTGGGTGCGACATCATGGCGCGCAAGCCAACCCCGCGCCCGCCAGCGTGCCAGTGTTTCCACCGCATCGGGCATGGCCTGCCATATTGCCGGAGGATGACAGGTAATAACGCTGCGGCAGTGTTCACACGCAATGTAATGCGCCGCCCAGTGAACGCCGCGAACCTGCAAGGGCGCACCACATTGGCTGCATGCCTGCACGGGCAAGGGCTGCGTCAGCACATGCTGACAATACGCCTCGGCCAAGGCAGCCTCGGTACTGAGCTGCCATTCATGCACGGCATCGGCCACGGCATCGCTCAGTGCCAGCATGTTCGCTTCGGTGCCATGCCAGTCGGCATTTTCCGCAATGAACGCGGCTTTGGCCTGCGTGTACCAGGTTTCTTCCAACTTCTGTCGAAAATCGCGCCGCAATTGCGCAGCCATGCCGATGATTGCACGTTGACTCACCGGATAGTCATAACCGCCTTCGGTCAGTGACGCCAAGGCTGCTTCATGCGCTTGCGCAAACGCTTGCTCGCGGCGCGTCTGCAACCGCGCGAGAAAACTCGCCCAACGTGCCGACGCCGCCGTCATTGCGGCCGCACCACGGGCTGGCCGTTGGCATCCACCTGTACCGACACCGCCATGTGGCGATGCCCACAATACTGGCAGCGGGCGATATCGCTGCCGGAAATACGCGGCGCACCGCATTGCGGGCAGCGGCAGGTCTGCCTATTGGGGCGATCATTGTCATGCCCTTGCTCCTTGGCGGACGCGCGCGCGGCATGGGCGATTTTGCGAAAGGGATTGGGCGCGCTCATGCCAAGGATTATAGCAAATGTGGAGTGTGTTACTTGCGCTATTGCGTTATCGGCAAGCCATCTGCTGCATTACCAGCGCGACGCAGACGTGGCGGATGCCTCATTGCTTGCGCAAAACACGGTAAAGACGGCATTGCCCCAGCAACCGCACAAACCGGTACGCGGTCGGTCTGTTCCGCGCTGATGCCGTGTTCGGCGGTGGCGCGCACATCTTCGCAGTTGGGCAGGTCATGTGTTGCTTCGCCCTCAGGTGGCGATGCGTGATGTGCGAATCATGATGTTCTGGTAGCCATCGGGCGCTGTCAAAACAACCCGCAATACGACAACTCCAGGAGACTCTTGCGCCGAAACTGCTTGATGGATAACTTCACTTTATCTGGATTCTGGAAAGGAATGTTCTGAATAATTCCTCATCCACCCCTTGCATCGAGCCATTGATCACAAGATCCGGGCGAGATTGACTCAAAATGAAAAAATGATGTGCCATGCCTTTGCCAAAGGCGAAAATTTCACCTGCATCAACGACCAGATGCGTGCGATAGTCCTGATCACCAAGGTGAAGGCTGTCACTGTACACGCATGCGGCATCGTGCTTTCCACGAAAGATGGCAGAAAAAAACGAGGCCGGTTCAGCGCCTGCCTCATGCACGCCAACAGTTTCGCTGGTTTCATAGACGATACCGCCAGATATCAATGCATCCTCACTGAGAAACACCAGACTTCCGGACGGGGAAATTCCCATTTTAAAAATGCTGGCAGGCAGTTCCAGCGTAGCGATTGGCTCTGCGGAAAGCTGAACCCACTGCCGGTCAGCACCGCCTTCGCGCGCAGCGCTTTGCTGCAAAGTGTTGAATGCAGGAAATGTACAGTCAGCAAAGGCGGGCATTGCAGTTGCCCCGTACAAGAGAATGCCGATGATGACGTTCATGTTATTCATTTTCAGGACTCCGATCCAAAAAATCGCCGGGCAGGCTGCCATGTTGTTGATTTTGATCTGCACGCGCAGCAAACGCGCGACCTGCTCGATGTTCATGCAGGCCGCTGCGACTGCCTTGATCCTGCATCTGCGGCAGGTATTTTACACCCACGCGCACAGCGCCTGACGCATAGCGCTTGATGCCCTGGTCGGCTTCTTCGGCCGAGCCGGCAGCAACGCTTTCGCGCTGCCCGCGTCACACACACGCAAGGTGTGTGCTGTATTCCCTGCCCTTCATCACCGTGGTGCGCACGCCTTCGTGGCATTGATGCCCGGCACAGTTTTATCGTTTGTCGGTTTTTGTCGGGCACAATGCCCGAGCCACTGCTCAGGATTGCTGCTGCGCCAGCAAGGCATCGTCGATTTCATCGGCGCGTCGCGCGGCCGGGCGCTGCCCGTGTTTTTCGACAAAAGCCACAAAGGCTGGGCGCGGCTCCAGCAGTTTGAACTGCAAATACCAGCCGACATAAGAGGCCACCAGCAAATCGGCGGCGGTGAAGCTGTCGCCGGCCAAATAGTCGCGGTCTTTCAACGCGGCTTCCAGTGTGTCGAGCAGGTCTTGCTCG
>JBHAET010000128.1:0-8248 GCA_041855705.1 Neisseriaceae bacterium | reverse complement strand
CCGTCGGCCTCTACCCCTTCGGCCAGCCAGAAATCGCGGCGGCCGTGCTTGGCCAGATACCAGGCGGCGGTGAGGGCGGCGGCACCGCTGCCCAGAATCAGCAGCGGGCAGTCCACGGTTTGGCGGGCGGTCAGCGGCAGGTTGCGGTCACGCAGGCGGTGGCCCAAATCCATGCCGATGCGGCGCACGTTGACGGTGGGCGGGGTGTTGAGCCGGCGTTGCGCCAACCATGACGCGCCGCCGGCGGCGGCCAGGGCGGCGGTATAGCTCAGGAAACGGCGGCGGGACAAAGACATGGTTTCAGGCAGCCTGGGTCGGTGGTCGGATGGCAGGAGGTCGGCAAGGTCAGCGGATCACCGCGCTCCAGTCCTGCTCGAAATAATGCACCAGAATCTGGTTGTTGAGATAATTGGCCGCCACGTTTCGGCGTGTCATGTCCGGCGGGAAGCGGAACATTTCGGCAGCGGTCTGGCCGTTCAGGTAGCGGGTGGGCACCGCAAATTTGGTCGGCACCGGAAAGTGTTGGTCGGCCCCGGCCAGCACAAAGCCCCATTCGCCAAACGAAGGCACGTACACATGGTAGGGCGCGGTGTACAGCTCGGCCGCTTCCAGGGTGGCCACCACCGACCAGAAGGCATTGGGCGCGAAGTAGGGCGAGGTGGACTGCACCACCATTTTGCCGCCGGGGGCCAGATGGCGGGCCACCAGCCGGTACATCGGCACCGAATAGAGTTTGCCGAGCGAGAAATTCGACGGGTCGGGCAGATCAATGATGATCACATCGTACTGGCCCGGTGTCTGTTCCAGCCATTGGGCGGCATCGGCATTCACCACCGTGACCCGCGGGTCGGACAGGGCGCCCTGGTTGAGGCGGCTCAATGCGGCCGACTGTTTGAAGGTGGCGGTCATTTCCGGGTCCAGGTCCACCAAGGTCAGCTGTTCCACCGCCGGATATTTCAGCACTTCGCGCGCCGCCAGTCCGTCGCCGCCGCCCAAAATCAGTACCCGCTGCTGCCGGGCCGCCATTTGCATGGCCGGCAGCACCAGGGCTTCGTGATAGCGGGCTTCGTCACGCGAGGAAAACTGCAAATTGCCGTTGAGGTACAGGCGGATGTCGTCCTGCCATTGGGTCACCACCAGCCGCTGGTAGGGCGAATGGCGCTCGTACACCACCGGATCGCCGAAATAGCTTTGCTCGGCGGCAAAAGTGATGCGGTTGGCATAGGTAAAGGCCAGTGCCAGCACCAGCAGCACCAGCATGCCGCGCAGCTGGATGGCACGGTAGCGCGGCAGTTGGGCACGGAACACGCGGGCGGTGAGCACCGCCACCGCCGCATTGAGCAGGCCGAACAGCAGGGCCGAGCGGGCCATGCCCAGACGCGGGGCCAGCAGCAGCGGAAACAGCAGCGACACCGCCAGTGCCCCCAGATAGTCGAAGGTGAGCACCCGCGAAACCAGTTCCTTGAAATCGGCCTGCTGCTGGTTGAGCACCCGCATCACCAGCGGAATTTCCATGCCGACGATGGTGCCGACAATCAGTACCAGTGCGTAGAGCAGGGTGCGGAACGGGGCGGCGGCAAAGCCGAAGGCGACAAACAGCAACAGCGCCGACAGCCCGCCGATGATGCCGACCAAGAGTTCGATTTCGATGAAGCGGGTAAGGGTGTCTTCGTCTTTGACGTAGCGGGTCAGGTGGGCGCCGATGCCCATGGCAAACAAGTACAGGCCGATGATGGAGGAAAATTGCAGAATGCTGTCGCCCAACAGGTAGCTGGCCAGCGCCGCCATCACCAGTTCGTAGGCCAGCCCGCAACTGGCGACGACAAAGACGGAAATGATCAGGGTGCGGTTCAGTTTCATGGTATGGGCCGGCAACGGGATGCGGCGGATTATACCGCAAGGCGGCGGTGCGGCGGTTCAGGCAGCCTGCACGGGCGGTACGGGTTTGAAGGCTGCCTGAAAGATGGTAAAGATTTGGCCGGATGTGCCGGCCGGCAGCGGATATGGCATAATCGTGCCTGTTTTGACATTCATTTGCCACAAGGGGGCAGCCGTGACCATTTCCCTGAGCCAGTATGTCCTTTATCTGCAATACTTGCTGGCCGGCCTGGCCATGATGGTGGTGTTTGCCACCGTTTATTTGCGCATCACGCCGGCGGCCGAGCTAAGACTGATCAAAACCGGCAATCTGGCCTGCGCGCTGTCTTTCGGCGGCGCACTGGTTGGTTTTTGCCTGCCGCTGGCGGCCAGCATTGCCAGCAACATCCACATGGTGGATTTCATGCTGTGGGGTTTGGCCGCCGCCGTGATCCAGATTGTGGTGTATTTTGCCGCCACCCGCCTGATTCCGGATGCGGCCGGCGAATTGTCGGCCAACAATGTGGCGGTGGGCGTGCTGTGTGCCGCCATTTCGGTGGCGGTGGGCATGCTCAATGCCGCCTGTCTGGTGGGCTGAACCGGTGCTGCCGGTTGGCACGCCGCCCGATTGCGCAGCATCACGGGTTTTTCGCTGTAGTCCGGCGCCGCAGCCGTTTGGGGTGCTGCCGTTTTTGTTTCATTCTTTTGTTTGAGGACACGCCATGTTAGGCCAGTTTATCAAGAAACAGTTTATCGACGTCATCCAGTGGCCCAATCCCGACGAAGGCACGCTGGTGTGGCGCTTTCCGATGGCGGACGAGGAAATCCAGAACGGAGCCAGTCTCACCGTACGCGAAGCACAGATGGCGCTGTTTGTGGACGAAGGCAAAACCGCCGATGTGTTCGGCCCGGGCCGCTATACCCTCAATACCAACACCCTGCCGTTGCTGACCAACCTGAAAAACTGGGACAAGCTGTTCCAGTCGCCCTTTAAGTCGGACGTTTATTTTTTCAACACCCGCCAGCAGCTGGCACGCCGTTGGGGCACCACCCAGCCGGTAACCGTGCGCGACAGTGATTTCGGCGTGGTGCAGCTGCGCTCGTTCGGCATGTATGCCTACCGCATCAGCGACCCGGCGGCGTTTTTCCGCGAGGTCAGCGGCGTGGGCGCATCGTACAGCGGCGAGCAGCTCGAACAGCAACTGCGCACCATGGCGATGAGCCAGTTGGCGGCAGCCTTTGGCATCTCCGGCATTCCCTTCCTCGACATGGCCGCCAACCAGGTGCTGTTGTCGCAAAAAATGACCGAATTGCTGCTGCCCGAATTTGCCAAGCTGGGCTTGACGCTGGAAAGCTTCACCGTGGAGAGCGTCAGCCTGCCGGAAAACGTGCAAAAGGCATTGGATGCCAAAATGTCGATGGGCATCATTGGCGACATGGGCAAATTTACCCAGTACCAAACCGCCACCGCCATTCCCTTGGCGGCACAAAACGAAGGTGGGCTGGCCGGCATCGGTGCCGGCCTGGGCGTGGGCGCAGGCATTGGCCAGGCCATGGCCGGCGCCATGGCGGCCGGTTTTGCCCAGCCGCAGGCAGCCCCGGCACCGACTGCAGCGGCTGCGCCGGCCGGTGACGATCCTCAGGCCAAGCTGGCCAAACTCAAAAGCCTGCTGGATGGCGGCCTGATTTCGGCCGAAGACTACGAAACGGCGAAGGCCGAAGTGCTGAAACAGCTGATCGGTTGATGCCCGGCCGGGCGGCCTGGCATGGTTTCAGGCAGCCCGGATTCGGTTTTCGCAAACACGGATGGCCCATGAGCGAACCCTTATTCAAAACCGATTGTCCCAGCTGCGGCGCGCCGGTGCATGCGCATTCGGCCACCGCGGTCACCTTGGTGTGCGGCTACTGCAACAGTTTGCTGGTGCGCCACGACAGCAGCGTGGCAGACACCGGCCGCGACTCGGCGCTGCTGGAGGACTTCAGCCCCTTGCAAATCGGCACCACCGGCCGGTTTGGCCAGCGCGGCTTTACCTTGGTCGGCCGCCTGCAGGCGCGCTACGACGCCGGGGTGTGGAACGAATGGTATGCCTGGTTTGACGATGGCAGCAGCGGCTGGCTGTCGGAAGCCGGCGACCAGTATGTGTTTACCCTGCCGGTCAGCGATGTGCCGGCCAATCTGCCGCCGATTGCCGATGTGGTGCCCGGCCACACCGATCTTTACTACCGTGACAAACGGTTTGTGGCGGCCGATGTGCGCAGCATCACCTTGTCGCGGGCGGCGGCACAGGGCGAATTGCCGTTTGAGTTGCCGGAAACCCTGCACCACCAGGTGGCCGACTGGCGTTGCGAACAGCTGTTCATGACCACCGACTACGGCAGCAATCCGCCGGAAGTGTTTGTGGGCCGCGGTGTGCGGCTGGACGAATTGGCCTTGGGCAACCTGCGCAGCGAGCAGCAAATTGCCGATACCGCCGGCCGGCTCAAGGGCACGCGTCAGGCCGACAGCTGTCCCAGTTGCGGTTCGGCGGTGACGTGGATCAACGGACTGACCCCCACGGTGATCTGTCCCAGCTGCCACAGCGATCTGGATACCGGCGGCGGCAAAGCCGAACTGTTGCAGGCCAACAGCATGCGTGCTGCCCAGCAACAGGCCCTGAGCCTGCCTCTGGGCAGCCAGGGACAGATCAACGGCAAAAGCTATACCGTCATCGGCGTGGTGTACAAAGACGAGCTGGAGCCGGAAGCGGCATTCGATGCCGTTTACCGCAAACCGCTCAATCCGGTGGCGGTGGGCTGGTGGCGCGAATACCTGCTGTATGGGCCGCAAGCCGGTTTTTTGTGGCTGGTGGAAACCGGCGAGGGGGAATGGAGCGTTTCGGAAACCCTCAACCAGTGGCCGCGGCTGGCGAATCAGTCGCTGCATCCGCAAGGCCACAGCAAACTGTATGACTATGGCGGCCGGGTGGCGTATGCCGCCGGTGCCTTCTACTGGCACATCCGGCAGGGCGACCTGAATTATTACACCGATTACCGCGCCGGCTCCGGCAAGCTGTGTGCCGAGCGCGACCGCTTCGAGATGGCGTGGAGCAAAAGCACACCCGTTAGCTACCAGCAGGTAGGGCAGTGGTTCAATCTGCCGGCACCGGCGGTATCGCAATACACGGCCAAGATGCGTCCCGATGGCCCGAGTACCGACTTGGCCTGGTTGTTGATCAACCTCTTTATCATCATCAATGTGCCGGCCTGGCTGGCGATGGATGGTGGCAGCCTGTTGATTTCGCTGGTGGTGTCTTGGTCGGTGTTCTGGTTTCTGTACTGGCGCGGCGGTGCCGGCAAGTCGGATGAAGAAGATGATGAATAAATTGCAGCCCAGCGGTCGGATGGAGGCATAAAGCCATGTCGAAAAGCCTGTACCTTATCTGTGCCATTATCGCCATGTTTGTCGGCACCGTATTCAACTATTCAATGGTCGTCAGTACCGGCAGTGGCAGCCGCAGCTATGGCAGCGGTGTGAGCAGCGGCAGCGGATCGTCGTCGGGATGGCATAAATGAACCATGCTCCGGGCCGGCACGGCTTGCTGGATTTGTATGATTGCCCGGTGGCACGTTTGCGTGACGAAAGCTGTTTGCAACAGGTGCTGACGGCGGCAGCACAGGCCGCCGGTGCCCGGATTCTGGGCAGCCATTTCCACACCTTCGGCGGCGGCGGAGGGGTAACCGGCGTACTGCTGCTGGCCGAATCGCACATCAGCATCCACACCTGGCCGGAACACGGTTTTGCGGCGGTGGATGTGTTCTTATGCGGCGATTTGCGCTTGGAAACCGTCCGCCAGCTGCTGGAGCAGGCTTTGCAGCCCGGCCGCAGCCGGTGGCAGACGGTGTCCCGCGGCCGCGAAGTGGGTACGGTGGCGGCCGGCGCGGCATGA
This sequence comes from Neisseriaceae bacterium, assembly GCA_041855705.1. GTDB lineage: Bacteria > Pseudomonadota > Gammaproteobacteria > Burkholderiales > Neisseriaceae > JALJZY01. Next base: position 2,465 of record JBHAET010000128.1, on the reverse strand, counting down.
CGCCGTTTTGAAACCCGGTTCCAGAGTACTGTGTCGGGTTGGCAAAAATCACAGGCTGCCTGAAACCGTTTCAGGCAGCCTGTTTGCATGGCGCAAATCTCAGCGTTTGCCGTAGGCCGCTTCAAAAATACCGATGATGTCGTCCAAACCGCCCTGTACCGGATTGGTGAGGCCGCACACGTCTTTGAGGGCGTTTTCGGCCAAGGTGGTGAAGTCTTCGCGTTTGACGCCCAACTCTTCCAGCGATTGGGGAATGCCCACCATATCGGCCAGTTTCTTGATCGCTTCAATCACCCCCAGGCCGGCCAGTTGCGGGTTGTTGGCCGCCAGCAGCGCGCCCACCCGGTTCAGGCGGTCAGCCGCTTTGGCCATGTTGTAGGCCTGCACATGCGGCAGCAGCAGGGCATTGCACACCCCGTGCGGCAGGTCGTAGAAACCGCCCAGTTGGTGCGCCATGGCGTGCACATAGCCCAGAGACGCATTGTTGAATGCCATCCCGGCCAAAAACTGGGCATAGGCCATTTTTTCGCGCGCGGTCTGGTTGCCGGGTTCCTGCACCGCAGTCGGCAAATAGGCGGCAATCAGCGACACTGCCTGCTCGGCACAGGCATCGGTAATCGGCGTGGCGATGGTGGACACATAGGCTTCCACCGCATGGGTGAGGGCGTCCATGCCGGTGGCGGCGGTCAGTGCGGCGGGCATGCCGGCCATCAGCAGGGAATCGTTGATCGACAGCGTGGGGGTGACGTGTTTGTCGACAATCGCCATTTTCACATGCCGGCCCTCATCGGTGATGATGGTAAAGCGGGTCATTTCCGAGGCGGTGCCGGCGGTGGTGTTGATGGCCACCAAGGTCAGTTGCGGCTTGGCCGATTTGTCGAGCCCTTCGTAGTCTTCGATTTTGCCGCCGTTGGCCGCCACCAGGGCAATGCCTTTGGCCGCATCGTGCGGTGAACCGCCACCCAGCGAAATCACGAAATCGGCACCGCTCTCGCGCAGTGCGGCCAAACCGGCGTTCACATTGCCCACCGTCGGATTGGGCTGCACGCCGTCAAACACGCTGGCGGCCACACCGGCGGCGGCCAGTTTGTCGGTCACTTGCTGGGCCACCCCCAGTGACACCAAGGGCTTGTCGGTGACAATCAGCGCTTTTTTAAAGCCCAAACGGGCGATTTGCGCCACGCCTTCATCCAGTGCGCCGGGGCCGATCAGATTGCGGGCGGGCATAAAAAATTGCGAAACGCTCATGGCATTGCTCCTTGTGTTGGGTTGTGTTCCGGTGGGAACACTCATTGAGACCTTTGCAAAACCTCCAGATGTGGATGCAGTTCAAGGCGTAGCAGCGCAGCGAGCGCAGACATATCAAGTGGATAGGCAAGCGAGCGAGCAGCGCACAACGCAGAAATGCGCCGCAGATGGGGGTTTTGCAAAGGTCTCTCATTGTACGCTGCTGCCGGTAATTGGCCGGACGATTACTTTGTGCCAGGTCAAAGGGTACCGAAAAAAATGCCTTGCCGGTGCCGTCGCGCCAGCACGGTGGCATTCCGGTGCATTATGGCTATAATGGCCGTTTTGTCTTTTCAGGCAGCCTGGGCTTCGCCGTGTTGTCCGCAAAACCATGGTTTTGCCGTTCGGAGCGGCCATGCTGCCGGCAATAAACGGTTTTTGCGGCGTACCGTTTGATCTTGATTATTGAGGCATTGCACCGGATGTCTGTCGATCCTTATACCATTTTGCGCCATGAATTCAATGGTGAAGACGGCTCGTTCCTGATCCGCTTGCGCTGCGACCTGTATTGGGATGCCGCCGCTTTCCAACGGCTCACCCAAGCCATGTTTCAGGTAGCGGCCGCGTGTGAAGACCGCGACCAGTTGCCCAAATGGATTGCGCAAGGATTCTGGTATGCCGAAACCTTTGCCCGCGACTGGACTGCCCACCCGAATTTTCCCCGACAGCCAGGTGTGAACTACACAGAAGGCTGCGAGCTGCTGTATTGCCTGTCGTCCTATCTGTTCAACGGTTTTTCACCGCTGGAAGACGGTCAACTGGCCGCGTGGGTAGGGCAGGACTGAGGCTGCCTGAAACCCTGCTGGCCGCATGGGCATGAACCAATACCAACGCGGCCTGATTTTACGGAACACACCATGCAAATCATCCAATACGAAAATTCCCCTTTCAAACTGCACCAACCTTTCCCGCCCGCCGGCGACCAGCCCACCGCCATCGCCGGCCTGCTCGAAGGTTTGGAAGACGGTTTATCCTACCAAACCCTGTTAGGCGTCACCGGCTCGGGCAAAACTTATACGATGGCCAACGTGATTGCGCAGAGCGGCCGCCCTGCCATCATCATGGCGCACAACAAAACGCTGGCGGCGCAGCTTTATGCCGAGATGCGCGAGTTTTTCCCCGAAAACGCGGTGGAATATTTCGTGTCTTACTACGATTACTACCAGCCCGAAGCCTAT
>JBHAET010000127.1:0-20829 GCA_041855705.1 Neisseriaceae bacterium | reverse complement strand
GAGAACAAGGCAGATATCCGGCGCGCCGCCCATCTCCGGGTAGGCAAACGTTATGTTGCCGGTATAAACCACACTCAGGCCGTCTTCGTCTCCGGCTTCCACTTGAACCAGATTCATCATTGCCTGTTCTGTGTTCCACTTCACCCGCAACAATTTCAGCATCCGGTCCAGTTGCAATCCGTAAATTTTGATTTTGGCAGACGGCATCAACGCGCCGTTGCCATAGTTGATGTTGCAACTTGTTCGCAGCCCTTCGGCCACCAGGGTATCGTTACCGGCAGCATCCCACGTGTCATCCTTCTGCTCCAGCTTAATGCTGACCCGCAAGATTTTTTCTTTGATGCTCATGTGTACACCAATACAAAACGGCCACCCAAACCCATCCACTCAGGGTCTTGACTGCCCTGGGTATCAATGAAATACAGATCGCCCGGCAAGCCACGATAAGCCTCACGTACCAATGGTTCGCCCTGGCGGCAAATACGGTTGTCCACCAGTATGTCATGGTCTACGGTCACGGTGGCGTACAGACGGCCAAGCCGTGGTCGCAGCGCAACGGTGATTTCGCGGTCATCCATCACCGTGCTGACCTTTTGCACCGGAACCGGTTTCAAAGGAATCTGGTACATGGTCATTCACCTACTTGAATATCTTGGCCAAAATTGAATCATTACTCTGAGAAACCGGCTGCGGCTGCACCTTCCCGCCATCTACCTCCGCTTGCGCTCCGTCCGATTTGGTTTGGGTGTACGCCACCCGAACCTGTCGAACTTCCGCCAAACGAATGGTGACTTTCAGCAAGCGCGCCCCGTCTGCTGCGTCGCGGGCGTAGTCATAACCGACAATCGCGCAATTCGGGTACACCGCCTCCGGAGTAATCACCATATACAGATCATGGCTTTTGGCCAATGCCTCCAGCAATGCCAAAAAGGCACCCCGCTCAAACACGCCACCACTGCCCTTGGTCATGGTCACGCTCAAGGTATAGGGATCGGCCACTTTGTTGTAACTGGCGAATGACCCCTGCTCCACCGGCGCGCTGGCGACTTTGGCGGTATTCTCGTGCTTGACCGCAGTCACATTATCGGCCAACAACAGCGGAATGCCGTTTTGTCCGAAAATACCCCAGTAGTTACCGAATACGGCATTGAGCAACGCAGCCCCGCCAAACTGGATTAGCGCGCCACCCATGTTCTTCGGAATGCCGGGCACATTGGGGATGCCGATTGAATTCCAGGACATTGCCTCTCCTTTTACATCAAACCAGTTGCCAACTGCGTCAAATGGCCGCGTGCCGCAGCAGATGCATCTGCCATGGTGCCATCTATGTTGCCGGCGGACGAATGGACATGGATACCGCCGTTGATGGCAAGCTCTATATGGCGCTGGTTATGATGGGTGATGCTCTGCGCCTGCTCGCGCAACGCCGCGCCTTGTTGCACAAAACTGCTGGCACGCTCAGCCCCATTGGCAACCAACTGGCCTGCAATCGGCTGTCCCGGCAACATGCGGTTCAGGCGGGCCAGATAAGCGCCACGGTTGCGCAGGCCAGCGTTGCGATATCGTGCATCATCAATGCGCCAGCGGATAAAATGCCTGCCGATGTCATCCATGCCGGTTTGCGCGTCGATATCGGGATTAGCCAAAAAGCGTTGCACGGCGGCATTGCCTGCCTGAGATCCGCCGTGTTTGTTATGGCGCATCTCGTCTACAAGAAAGCGCGCCTGTGCATCAAGCGCAGCCTGTGAGCGCACCATTTGGCCGTTGCGCATCAGCCCTTGCCTTGTCAGCTCACGTTCCAGATTGCGCCCGCGCTGTCCCTGCCAGGAAATCATGCCCAGGTTTACGCCTTTGTGCGGGTCGTTGTGGTAGCCAAAAATGGTATTGGCATTCCAGCTGTTTTCGCGACCGACTTCCGCCGTCATCACCCTTGCCTGCGCATCGGATAATCCGGCGTTACGGAATGCGGTATAAACCGCCTGCCCCATTTGGTTTTGCGACGGACCGGCACCGCCGGCGGCCAAAGCCGATTGGCGCGCCGAGTCGGGGGATCGGCGCCGGACGATGGTCACGCGCGACGGATCATGCTGAATGGTTTGGTAGTCGGCATCGGTGGTCGCGGCCGTATTGCCCCGGCTGTTGTGCTGGACAAAATCGGAAACCCATTTCCCTATCTTCGCGTTATAAATCGCCACATGGCCGTAGCCGTGCCGTCCGTGGTCAATGCTCATCACATCGCCGTCCTGAGGCACGTAGTCCTTGCTGTAGGCTACCTGTTCAAAGCCCTGATTGCTGTTGAGCAGATTGCGCGCCACATCTTTGCCGTGGCCGTGAGACCGAATCCCCTGTGCCCGCAAGGAATCATTCACATACTTGGCACATTTCCCGGCACTGGCCGGCAGCGCGTGCTCCATGGCGTACTGTGCGGCACGGACGGTTTCGCGCGATGCTTTAATGGCCGTCTGTCCGCTGCCGGTTACAAAATCATTCACCGCCTGCCGCGCTGCCTGTCCGTTGGCAGCAACGGCCGCACTGGCCGTTCCGTGGGTGCCGGGTTGATACCCGGCGGCAACATCCAAAGCACCGGCTGCACGTTGGTAACGGTTTTGGGTGAATTCCAGACCAAAATTGACCGGCCGCATCACCAGTCGCTTTGCCGCACCCCAAGCCCGGCTAAAATCGCGTTTGAGCAGAGCATCGAAGATTTCGCCCAAATCCTCAAATGCGGGCGCCACCATTTCAATGATGTCTTTGGCCAGATTTTTGAATCCGGTGGCCAAGGATTGCAGGGATACGCCGTTAGCATCAATAAAGCCCTTCATCCGCAGCCAGTCAAAAACCGAATTGGCGGCACTGGCCCAATCTGTATAACCGGTCAGCAGGTACACAAACGCTTTTTTCAGGTTGTCTACCGAAAAATTGGCATTTTTGATGTAGTTGGCAAAAGCCCCCCAGTCAAACAAACTGTTCCCGCCATTGGCCCAGGTTTTGTAATCATCGTACAACAGAATAAATGCCGCCCCCAGGGCGATAACGGCGACTGCAACCAATGCAAACGGAGCCAATAAGGCATAAAGCGCCGTGACGGCAGACCACAACACCGGAATCAGCAAGGCCCCGATCACGAATGCCGCCCCCTCAAACACGTTCTTCACGGTTTTTTCGTGACGCATCAGGTAATCCATCCAGCCGCTGACGATGTTGACCACTTTCAGCAACACCGGCGCCAAAGCGTTACCCATCATCAGGCGCAGTGCATCCCATTGCTGATTCAGATAACTTCTGGCCTGCGTCAGCTCGCGACTGATGCGGATATCGTTCTCCCCGGAGCGGTACAGGCGCTGTTGCATGGCCAACATGCGCTCCATCTCGGCACGCCCCAGCAGCAACATATTGATGGTGCCCTCGTCCATGCCCATGGACTTGGCCAGATTGTATGCCCGAGTCCGGTCCATGGTTCCGAAACGGTCGGCCAAATCCAGCATGATTTTGTCCAAATCACGCGCTTTGCCATCGGCATTGAGCAGGGATACGCCAAACGCATTGAAAAACGGCACCAATGACGTATCGCCCATGGTGGTCAGACGGGTAATGCCCATACTCAGATATTGCAAAGATCCCAGCATGCCATCTGCACTGCCACTTGCCATGGCGGCCATCCCGCGCCATTCCGACAATTTGCGCTGGCTGACGCCCAGGTTCTGCGACAGATTCCCCAATGCGACATTGGCGGCGGCGGTTTCCTGCACCAACTGATCCAGGGCGTTTGAACCTGCGATCATGGAAAAAAACGCCGCAAATCCTTTGGCAAGTTTCCCGACGGTATCGCCAAGGTCTTTGTTCTGCCGGGCACTTTTTTGGGCCTGCCCGGACTGCTGTTGCAATCCTTTGCCGGTTTTGGCGGCCTGCTTTTCCGTTTCCGCGAAAGCATCGGTCATGCGCTCAAGCTGGCCGACGGCTTCTTGCGCCCGAGGGCCGAAGCCGGATGCATCGATTCCTAATTCAAGAAACAGGGTGTCAATCACGTTTGCCATGGTGTTTGCTCTGGTTGTAATGATCCACGTTCAGCACTTCCAGCATGTCCAGCGCATCTTCCAGGCTGTACACGGTCTGCATTTCGTGCAGGGTGCACAACCGGCTTGAAACCAGGGCGCCCACAGTGCTGCTTAGGTTGAGGTATCCTGCTTGGCTTCCCCTCCTGCTGACGCCGAGGTCTGGCCAAGCACGCTGTGCAAAAAATCAACATGCAGTGCGAATACCTCCTTTCGCAACCGCCACAAAGTGGTGAAATCTTCCACATCGTTGAAATCCAGATTCAGCGGCCGAGGCTGTCCGCCATCCGGAATCACTTGCACACAATCGAGCAATTCATTCAGCAGGGGCATGGCATCTTCCGGGCGGATTTTGCCCAGTGCATCCAGCGTCGCCCCCACCATGCCCATCATGCCTGCCTGCGGTTCTGGCACATTCAGGCCGCTGCCAGCCATCGCCAGCAAGGCTTTCATGGCCCAAGCATCGGCACGGGCCACCGGCATTTCGGTAATCAAAAACCGCCGGCCGGCATCCCGGCCTTTTTCAATGGTGATGTGTTTTGTCTTCAGGGCCATATCAGATTTCCTCAGGTGCGACTACAATTCGGAAGCTGTAGGTGGATGGCTCAAGCACCTTTTTGGCGGTGGTTCCACCGGGGATTTCCACCAGAAAGCCGGTGGCTTGGTAGCGTTTTTTCACTGCCGGCAGCTCTACGGAAAACTCCACCATCCGCGTTTCTTGGTTTTTCAGAATATCGTTGGTGAAACGGTCGAAAAAATCACGCGATTTACTGGTGGGTGCCAGCTGGATGTTGAAATCAACCTCATAGGGCGTGAAGCCGCCGGATTGCTGGCCATCAACACCCATGGTGGTTTCGCCGATTTTGCCCTGGCCGAAGTCAAAGGCATTGTCGGCTGCGTAGCCTTCAATCTGTACGAAGTTGTCGTTAAACCCCTTCACTCGCATCAAGAGGATGCTGTTGGCGGCGGTCAGGGTGCGGTCGGATACGGTTTGCATCTTGGGACTCTCCAATAAAAAAGCCCCGCTTGTGCGGGGCTGGTTGAAAAGGGGGTTATCGGTGTGCCAAGCAGGGGATTTGCGCATCCCATGCGGGCATACTCACATAAGCAACGGCATGGCGGTAGATTTTGCCGCCGCGCACGGTCACCATATAGCTTTCGTTGCGCTCAAGGTCGAAAGGAATATTGGCCTGCTGCGCGAACAGCTTCGGCACGGTTTCCAATTCCAGCGCCGCTTCTTCGCGGTACTGCGCGCCTTTTTCCACCGCCACCCGCGCCATCAGGCTCAGCACTTCGGGGCACTGTTCGGGTGGCACGTCTTTGTAGCCCACTTTGAATTTCGCTTTGACGGCGCTCCACAGCGTAATCGCCAAGCCTTTCTGCTTCTCGAAGGGTACAGACTGGACCAGCAGATTGTGCAGGGCTTTCACTTCCTTTTGCTGCTCCTGTGTCAAGCCGTTGGGCAGCGCGGTTTTGGTTTTCAGGCTGCCTGAAAGCATCTGTGTAATTTGTTCATCGCACCATACCGCAAATTTCGGGTCGAGCCAGCGGGCAAAATCTACGGCCAGTTTCGGGTGTAACCAAGTGCCTTGTTCGGTTCCGCCCTGCTTGACAATAACTATTTGATTTTCTTTCGTTGCTCCTTTTGGAGTAACGCTTAAATTTTCAGCAAGTGCCTCAATATACTCTTGGGTTCTTTCGGATTTTAGATAATTACCAACACGTCGCCCAAAATGGCTTGCGATGGTAGTGGCGTTCAGGTAGCCATTATTTTGAAATGAAACGGGAAAGTTACCAAAAGAAATGATTTGGATATTATCCATGAAATTTACTCCTGTTTGAGATTTAAAACCCTTTCGAAGGGGTGGGGGTGTTCGAAACATGTAAACAGACATGCCGCCAGCCTTACGGGTAGGCGCACCCCCATAGGAGTAAACTTTGTGATTGGGTCGCAAGGAGAGAGAACATGCAAAACCAACAGACACAAAAAATCCACACTTTCGGGGCGGGAGCCGCTGTTTCAGGTGTTTCGAGCACCTGAGGCAAACTATATCCTAAGGCTACCTGAAAGGCAATAAAAAAATCCGCCAATGGGCGGATGGGTGGGCGGGTCGCGCACCCAAGCGCTGGTCAAAATCGACGACAGTCTGGCACACATCGAACCCTTTGCCATCGCCTAACAAGAAACCCCGCAGAGTGGTAGGTCATGGATGATTTGCTCGTTCAGGGTCATGGTTTATTTCAACAGCACAGCCAGAATATCCGGCAAGCGCCAGTAAACGGCCAGCGCCAGCACGGCATAAAACATCCGCCGCAATACGGCGTGCTTGGCAAACAAGGCAAACATCTTGCGCACCTCTTTGTTTATGTTAAAATTCATCCAATATTTTCCCTTACTGAACCTAAGGTTAAATACAGAAACCCCGCAGAGTGCCAGCCCTGCGGGGTTTTGCTTTGAATAAAAAATCCCCGCTTGTGCGGGCATAAAAAAAGACTGCCGTTTAGACAGCCGTGAAACCGATGATGGTTTTCAACAACCACATGGTCGGCAATAACCACAAACACCATCGTGCGACTTGATTATCCGGTTGCTCCTGCCTCAAATGAAACAGATCGTAAACCATCCATCTCCATAGCAGCAGCAATATCAACGCAATCCACCAAACCTGTAGCATATCGATCCAGTCAACAGCGGGCCATCCGAACAGAATAGCGGCTGTGACGGGGATATGAGAGGCATACAGGCGAACTTTACGTGAATCAATATACTGCACAATCGGCGACAGTATGATTAGGATTGCTTCCCACATGAAGACCCTCACTTGGCATCAAAGACCCTGTAATGCAAACTCTAGATTTGTCCGGTTATCACGGGCAACGGTAGCGATGCAGGCACGATAAACCCTATGCCCACGAATCGTATCTAGCCATTTTTTTACATTAGACACAGCCGCTTTCGGAAACGCCGTAACAAACTGTTTGGCTGTCAGAATAGGGCCGCCGTAAAAAACAGAAAATACCGCATGCGTTACCATGAATTTTCGAGAACACTCGCGAATTTGCAACATCATCTGATTACAAACTTCTGCTACGGCCGGGGTAATATCACTTTCTTGAACATGGAGTGAATAACCGTATACTTGTTCAATAAATGCAACATAAACCTTTTTCTCTTCAGAAGTTATCGACATTATAAGTCTCCTTTTTTCAAAATTAAACGCGTCAAGCGTAAAAAAATCCGCCAAAGAGCGGAAGTCAGTCTGGCTACCTGAAAACCATTTCAGCCAGCCTGACGGATTACTGTACGTTGATGGAGCCCAGATTGATGTTGTGCACGCTGCCGCCGTCGGTGTACCACAGCTTCATCGGCATGGATTGGCGGTTGCCGCGGGTTTGGGCGGTGGCGTTCTGAATCATCAGGAAATAGCCGGTGCTTTCAATCTTGGCGGCGGCATCAACGCGGGCTTCGTTGTTGATGATGGCTTTCTGCTGTTCGCTCAAAGGCACGCCGGGCTGGATTGAGCCGAAATTCAAAGCCTCGTTGATCGGGTCTTGGCAGGCGGCGCGTTGCAGGGCAATGCCGACCTGGTTGTACGGTACGGCCTTGGCGGATGTCAGCAGCGTCATCAGTGCCAGTTGCAGCTGGCTATTCAAACGAATCTGGTTCACATAGGCATCAATCCATTTCCACTTGCCCGGCAATTGACCGGGGTAAAGGAACAGAAAGCGGTCATTGGCCGTTGCCCATGCGCCGTAGTAGTTGTAGCCGTTTGCCTCTAGGTTTTCGGCTTCGGTGGCATCGGTAACGTCCACTTCCAAACCGGACTGACCTTTAAAAGCCAAGGTAATCCGGCCTTGTGTTTCGGTGAAGTCGATAGAAGCAATGGCACCGCAAACAAATGCCGCTTTGTCCAAACCGCCGTAAATGGCAGCGGTGCCGTCATAGGCGGCGGCCTTCAGTTGTGCACCAAAACAGCTGGTATTGCCGGTTTGCAGGGCCGTGGCTTCTTTGCCCCATGCCACATACAGGAAACGGTCGTTTTGAGCGTTTGACCATCGCGCCAGCGCCAGCTTGTCTTCGATTTCCGGTTCGTGGATGGTGGTAAAGGTGGCGAAATTCAGCGTGGATTGCAGTACGCCTTCCATCACGGTAGCCGCGCTGTCGGCTTCGCTGCCCTTGGAAATCACCGCGCCTTTGGCTTCGGTCAGATTGAGAGCTTCGGCCAGGGAGCCGGCGGCAAATCCGATTTCAGATTGCTTGCCGGTACTGCCTGATACGATTTCAAAGGCTTGCAACTGTTCGTCAAATTGCACGGTCGCCGTCAGTGCCTGGCCGATTTTTTCAGCGGCGTCCGAAAAGCTGGTGACCGACGACAGACTGACGCCGGCCGCAGTCTTGGTGCTGCCGTCAATGGATACGGACAGATCGCCGGAGAGCTTTTTCAGAGCGGCAAGCGTCAACCCTTTGACATTGCCGCCACGCAGATAGGCCGCTTCGTTGTCGGTATTGAACGGGAAGAAATACAGCGTACCGGGCTTGATCTGGGAATTTTCAAAGCCACTGAAATACACTTGAGCCGCCTTAAATTCATCGGATGCCAAGCCGAAGAAATCACCCACGGCCGAGGCATCTGCAAACGCCTGATGTTTACCGGTGGGCAGGTTTTCATTCTTGCTCAGGAATACGGCGTTCATGGACAGCGGCGAACCGCCGGAACTCAATACCGCAGGATTAACGCTGACAATGCGTGCAGCCGGAATGGATTGGAACATGGTTTTTCCTTTACAGGGGAGATAGTTCAATATCAAAGGCATTAACAAATGCCTGCTCGTGCTTGACGGCCGGGGTGTAGGACAGTGCCGCCGTTAATGTCCAGCGCTGTTCATAGGCGCTTTCCTCATTGGTCAGCGGCATGAATCTGGCTGTGTCGGTATAGAGCGGCTGACAACATTTCAACCGCTCGCAGGCGTAGAAATCACGCCAGAGTGTCGCCAAGGTTTGCGCCATTCTGCCGGCCTCGCGGCCGTAGAAGTCCAATTGCATCTGCACTTCCGTCGCCCGAGACACTACGGCACTGGTTTCTGCCGGCGCGTAGTCATGTTCGCCGGTGGCAACCGGTGTATCCGAAAGTATGTTCATCAGCACAAACGGCGGCTTGGGCAGCGGCACGTTATTGCTGTAGCCGCGAATGACTTCGCATGAAAAAAGTCCAATCAACAAAGACCGGACTTCTCGGTAAATATCATCTTCGGCAATATTCAATGTTGTCGCCATAACAGCACCTTGCACCAATCCGGCCAGCTTTCCACCACCTGCTTCACCAGCCATTCTGTCGTTTCGGTTTCGCCGTAGGCCGCGAATACCAGCTTGTCCGCGCCTTTACCATCCTGTCGCCGCAAACCGTGGAACTGGCCGGAAACGTAGGCATACAGCAGGGTGCCTTGCTGGGCGAGGCTGTCGAACATCGCCAAGTCCTGCGTACTAAGGGTTTGCGTCTGTACGGTTACGGGCTGCTCGGTGTAGCCGGAGGTGCGCCGGCCCGTGCTGTCGGTGGTGTAGCCATTGTTGAGCTTCAGCACGGCGGAAAGGTTGGGATTGACGGCCACAATGGCGGCGTTGGCTATGGCGCGCAGATTCATGGTTTGTCCTTAATCATCATCCGCTACCTCGTAACCAATACTGCGCCACAGCGTGCCCGTGTCAATCAGAGGCTTGTTGAAGCCTTTTTTCTTCACGGTGGTGGTGGCGTTGGACGGTTCGCGAAAATTCTGTATGGTTTGCACCAGCTGCCCCTTCACGCCGTCGCCCAGATCTTCCAAGGTCTGCCGAACGTCGCCGCCATTGGCCTTCATCAGGGTGGCGGCCTGTTGCGGCCATTGGTCTTTATGTTCGGCAACGGTGTTGCGGAAAAACGGTCGCGGCGGAATATGGGCGGTTCCGTATTCGTTGTAAAACGCGGCCTGTGCCACGCTTTGGCCGTTATCGTAGTCTTCCGATTCGATTATCCCCACCCGCACTTTGGCCGATTCGGTTGCCGCCGCCAGCGCCAGCAATCGTTGTCGGAATTTCTCACCGCCGCGCATATCCCACCCTCGGAACATAACGGAAGCGGCGGTATTTGGCGGTCAGCTGCCAATAGCTCGCACCGAAGGGGGTTTGCATAAACCAGACGGCATTGGCACCGATACCGCTCATGTCCGCGCTCACCGATACGCTACCTTCGGTCGCTGAAGCAATGCGGCCAACCAGGCCGCCTTGTGCCGCACGTTCGTGCAGGGCGCCGAAATGGCGAACCAGCAGCCACAACAGCATTTCCCGTTCCTTGAGATTGCCCACCATGCTGCAATCGGTGTTGTTGAGCAGGCTTTCCGCCTGCGCGAACCAGATTGCTAGCTGATCGTCTGTCGCCTGTACTTCGGGATAGGCTGCACGATAGCGGACCGCATCAAATACCACCGCCGGCATGGTCAGTCTTCTTTCGCGGTTTCGACGCCGTTGCCTTTATTGTCAGGAACAATCGGCTCCAGACGGGTTTTGTTGCCCGCTTTTTCTTGCGCTTCAGCTTTGGTGTTTTTGCCTTTCTCGTGCGCAAACACAAAGCCGTTTTTCACCATGTCCCGGTCGGCATGGCGTTTCATCCATTCTCTGAACAAGTCAGCATCAACATGCTCGGTGATGCCATGTCCGCCAATGATTTCAGAGCTGTTGGCTCCGTTGAGTACAGCACTGCGGTCATCCACTTCGATCACTAAGCCATTGGGCAGCTTGCAACCAACAGTAACGGTGTTTTTCGACATAATATTTTTCCTTTCCGGTTGTCAGGCTGCCTGAAAACCACACTGTTTTCAGGCAGCCTGGGCATCAGCTTACTGTCATGCTCGCGATACAGAACGGGCGGTAGATGATGGCTCCCCAAGTGCCTTGGGACTTCTTCTGTTTGATGCTGGATGCATCCAGAACCATATTGTGTGCCCGCAGCTTTTCAGTGAAACCACACTCCAAAGTACGCTGGCCATCCAGCTCTTCCACAATCAATTGCACCACCTCGCCCGATGCGGCGGCATATTCCGGCACGGTTTCGATGCGCAGATTCGGGAAATTTTTCTTCAACTGGTCGGCAACATTGACGTTGTACTGGTTGGTCTTGGTCATGGCCACGCTTGCGGATGGGCTGCACACCAACAGCAGCGGGGTATTCATGTCAATCAGACCGCCGGTTTGGGCCAGCAGCTTCTGGAACAGGACGCGGATGGATTCATACACCTGCTCGCCGGTGGCACTTGCCCATGCCTGTGCTGCTGCGCTGGCCGGCGGCAATGACGGATCGTTGAGAATGCCGTAATTCTGCAAGCCGGCAATACCATACAGATAGGACTTGTTCTGGAAGCGGTTCAGTGTCATCACCGATGCCTGATTGATACGGTTCACATAGTCAATCTTGGCCTCGCCTGCCCGCGCCACTTCGCGTTCGCCCCAACGGGTAAACACCTGATAATGGTAGCTCTGGCGTTGCGGGAAATTGGCATTGGTGCCGGAAACGCCGTTGTTGCTGTAATCGCCATAGCTGGATACTTCGCCGGTCGGCTCGATGACAGTGAACATGGCGGTTTCGGTTGTCCAATCCCCTTTTTTGACCTCGCCAAAAATTTCTGCGGCCTTCATCGGCTGCAAAGCCACGTCAATCAGCTTGGGATCAACATAGGTCAGCATCCACGCGGGGATGCCGCTATTGCCAACGGTGGTCAAGGTGGGCTGGGCATCCATGGCCAGCGCTCGGGCTGTTTTTTCGTCCAGCAGCTTCTTGCCGCCGCCCATAAAGACGATGCCGGCATCAGAAGCCAGCTGTTGCAGGGTGTGATGCATACTTGTTTACTCCCATGATGTGATTTTGGCCAATTCGCCGGCCCCGGCTTTGCTGGCCACTTTGAAGCGGGTCAGGGTGTGGTCGGACTCGGAGGCAGAGGCAGAAGCCTTGAGCGTGCCGTCTGTATCATTGGCAAAAACGTTTTGCCCAATCTCGGCCCCGGCCGCAAAATGCGCCCAAAAATCGCCGCCGGTCATCAGCGTGACGATCTGACCGGGCAGAATTTTGTTTCCGTGTTCGGCCAAATAGCTGGTGATGCTGGCTTGCTGCTCGCGATGAACAAAGCCGATGCGGGCACCCGGGGTTTTGGTATTGGATACCTTGCCCTCGGCATCTGCCCAGGCAAACACGCCGACGGTTACGCCGTCCGTGCCGCTGACGAGTGCGCCTTCACCCGCCAGCATGGAAGCGTTCGGGTTGTGGGCAGCAAAATCCCCCGCAACGGCGGGGGCTTGGTAAGGTTGGACTGCTTTTTGGAATGACATGGTTTAAGCCTTTCTGATTCGTGATAAACCGGGGAACTTTTCGGCGGTTTTGGCCGCATCTTGCGCCATCGGCTGTTTGGGTTTGCCCAACATTCCGACCATGGCGCGGTAGGCCGAAGGGTGTACGCCGGTGACATCCACGCCGCCTTGCTCCAAGGCGAATCGGTAAACATCTTCGGCGCTGTCCATGGCGACGTCGCCAACCAGCGGCGCCACTTCACGTTGCGCCTGTGCCAGTTCCTGCGCCCGTTTACGCTCTGCCTGCACGGCTTTTTGAATGGCAGTATCCATTGCCACCCGCGAAACGGTGTCGCGATCTTGTGCCGGCTTGGGCGCACCCCCTTCCGGCGCGTCCGGAGCATCTTTGTCGCCTTCATCCTGAGCGGGCGAATCGATATCTTCCGGTTCGCTGTCCCCGGCCTCGGGATCTTCTTCATCGGTGCCGACCTGCTCGGTATCAGGCGGTAAATCTTCGCCGTCATCCGCTGCAGTCTGCACTTCTGCGGTCAGTGAGCTGATCACTTCCAAGAGTTCATCAGGGCTCAATTCGGCATCTTGCGCCATCAAGGGCTTCAGTGCCGATTGAATGCGCTTTTTTGCGCCTGGTTTCAGTTTCATTAAAGTTTCCTTTTCAGTTGTAAACCCGCCATTCTGGGCGGTAGAATCGGGATTCTTTCGGGAGGGCATCCCTGCCGAATCAGGGCAACACGCAGGCCGGGCTTTGTGTGCTCCCCTGTGTGTTGAAACGTGAAATGGGTCTGCATCGCTTACTACAACATCACGCCCTGCCCGACCCACATCGACAAGGGCTACATGGTTTCCGACAATATCCCGCATCACACCGTCATAGCGCTGACCTTCATACTCTCCGGGCGTCATGTCGGGGGTGTAGTGGTAAGCACTGGACAATTCCATCTGCTCCCCACTTTCAATGCCGGCAATGGCCTCGGCGTCCCACACCGCCAGCGAACATTTCAGGTAGCCTTCTGCAAATACTGCGTCGCTGCCTGTGGTACCGGCGATAATCTCTTTCTGCGGTTCGTCGGCAGAAACGGGGATGTGTTTGCTCAAAAGCGGCAGGTTGTTGAAGGTGGGTGCGGCTTTCTCCAGTTCGGCAGGGTCACGCAGCAGGTAGTACACCTTGCCCGCCTGCAAACCCAAGCGCTGGAAATCGGGGATTTCGCTGCCGTAGTAGGGGTTGACCGCCGCCTTGCTGATGTTGGACACCGCCACATGCAATCGCCCGTCCTTGTCATAGGAACGGGCGCTGCGGTCTTGGGCTAAACGTATTGCATCACTCATGCGTTAAATCCTTTAATCACCGATCGACTGGTGCAACGGCAGTTGATTTCCTCACCCGGTTGCACCCATTTACCGTCCAGATACATGCCTTTCCCAACATCAAACCGCTTGCCGTTGGCGGCAACATGGCTGGGGCGCGGTTCTTTGCCTGCGTGGGAATGCATCCAGATGGCTTCGGTAATCCCCAATTCCTGCCGCCGCGCCTTCTCTATGGCCGCCTTGGCTTTGTTGGTTTGGTCGCGGGCAATAAAGGCGGCGCGCCGTTCGCTGAGGCCGTAGTCTTTGCGCAGCTCCTTGGTGAGTTGGGAGAGGCTGTATCCCGCATTGACCGAACGCCATACGCTTTCCTCCACCCGCCCAAGGTACTGTTGGCCGATGGAGCGGATCAGCGAGACGTTGCTGCCCAATACCGCTTCAAACGCCGCCTGCTGCCGTTGACTCATGCGGAAGCGGACGGTAAAGCCTGCTTCGCGCAAGGCAGCCTGAAAGGCACGTTCGGTGTGTTGCATGCTTTGCTCGGCGAAACTGCCGGCCATCTGCGGGGCGAGTTTGTCCAAACGGTTCAGCCAATGCCGAATCAGGGCGGCCAAGGCCACCTGAAGACCTTCAAACATGCCGTCCTGTGCCAAGCCCTGCGGATAGTGCTTATCCAAGGTGTCTTGCACATCGGCGCGCATGTCACGCAGCAGCTTTTTCAGACTTTTGCGGTAGGCCGCCTCCACGCCAAGATTGGGCTGTATCGGCTTTAAGACGATGTCTTGGCCGGATGGGGCGGTCAGTTTCATGGCTTGCTTTCATCTGATTAGTGGCAGACAATAACCACGTCTGACAGCAGAAATTTTCGCATTAGCTGCGTAATCTCAGGCAGGTTACTGTCGAGTGATAAATGGTGGGGATTGCGGCCACCCAGACACAAACAACCCCTGATACTTCATCATCAGGGGTTTGTTTTTTGCTTACGCGATTTAAATGCGGTCAGCAAGAACAGCAACTGATTGCCCTAGGCTCATGGCTTGCTTTCGGTAGGAAGAGGGAATAGAATGTATCTAAGCCGTTTTCAGGCTTCGGCACGTTTCGGACGTTTGGCATACGCAGAGTAGAGAGTAAGCACCGAAGTAGATTACGGCTTTTTCTTTGCCTTAATCCACATACTCTTGACCACCATCTTCTTTCTGCCCGTCCATGCTTCTTGGGCGCAGTACATCTCATCGCCTATCTGCTTTTTGACCAAGAACGTTTCGTTGCCGACCTCGTTTGTGCCGCTGTATTGCATATCGTCAAAGTTGCCCAAAATTTCAGGCAGCCTTTCAATATCCTCCCGGGTAACGGCACGCTGCCCACGTTTCCTCTCCGCGTTGTCATTACCGTGGTGCTTCAGAATATGCCGTATATCAGCTTCCCTAATGCTGTGCTTCCAACCTGATATATCTAACCCCGCCTCATCTTTCACAATGCGTGCGGTTGTGTCGCTGACGGTTGCAAAGTCTGAGTACACAATTGCCTTAGGCTCATGGCTTGCTTTCGATGGAAAGAGGGAATAGAATGGGATCAAGCGGTATTGCTAATCAACTAAGAGGTCGGTCGCATACGAATGCGCGAAGGTGCTGGTTGGTTGTGATGCGGCTCAGGCAGCGGCGGTTCAATAACCCAGTCTTGGTAACTGGCGATATACCGTAGATTAAACGCTGCCTTTTCTTATCTATCCAACCAAAACCCGTGATCGTAATAGCGTCTGCCGTCCGTTTGGTGTTTTACCGTAATCAACATTCGCCTTATCTCCCCTTCAATCGCAATATCTACCGAATATTTCTCTACTTCGAGAACGTTGCTGTCTGCAACTTTCGGCTTCTCTGAATGAAGGAAATGTGCGGTTTGTAACATTTCCGGGATGGCAGGGATGGTTTTAATCAATCCGTCGTTTCCGTGAGCAATGGTATGTTTTACCCCACTCATGGAAACCATGATTTCATTTCCGGTTTCCCTGTTTTTAAACTCCTTCCCGACAAAACGCAGGGCATAATTACGCGCCTTTTTCCGCAATTCCTTCATACTTGACCACAAGCCAAGCTCGTCGCCTCGGATTTCTGGAATGGCGCTTTCGGTTTGGTTCTCTTTAATTGCAGGAAGCTTTTCCTGTCCGCCGTTGCCGAACCGTCCGTTTTCCGCCCTCGGATGCTTGCTCTCATCCCATTCCGCATCTTGGGCAGGTTCAGGCTTTGGGACTGGAGAATCCTCCTCCCCGTCATTCAGGCTACCTGAAAGACCGCCTGAAAATCCGTCGTCCGGCATTTCCGGAACATCTTCCACGTCAATGCCGTTGTAGCCGCTGTCCGGCTCCGCTGCCAGCCGTGCACGTACTTCCTCGGCAGACACGACACCAGCCTGAATATAAGCCACATCCCGATCGGTATCTGATTTGCGAATAGCGGCAAGCTCGGTTTCGCCCATCTGCTGCAAAGGCACAAAATCAAAGGTGATGTCGTCATCAACCTTGCCATACAGATGCAGTTGCACCAGCTTGAGCAATTTGTCCAACGGGTCACGCAGCAGGTTTTCCTGCATGGCGCGGATGTAGTCGTAGTACACCGCGATTTCGCCCTCGGTGCTGGCATTTAATCCGCTTGGGGTGATGCCCAGCAGTTTGACCAGCGGGGTATGACTGGGGGCGGCCATCTGTTCCTGCGACTGCGCCAGCAGCGTATCCAAACCGGATAACGGGGTATTGAACTGGAAAAACTCCTCCATTTCTTTGTCCAGCAACATCAACCCGCGGTTGTCGCGCAGCCTGTTGTACATTTCCGCCCGCAGCTGCATATTCCCATCATCACAGCCATCAGACAGCACCGATGACATATCGGTCTTGATGCCGGACAGAGAAAAACTGTGCAGCAAGTCACTTACGGAATCCACGGTACGCAGCCAACGATCCACATAAGGCATCATCAGCTGGCTCATGCTGACCCCGCCAAAATTGTAGGCGGGCTTGAGCATGTCCGGTACCGGGCGGGAAACCAGGGTAAACATCCGACTGGCATGAATTTCACGCCCCATGACATACCAGGATTTTGGTTTGTAAAAATCCGGAGCTGTCGGGTCGGTGGCGTTGTAAACCGCCGGCGTGGTCCACATCGGTTCGATATTCACCAGCGCTTGCAAACAACCTTTGGCAATGGTCTTGTCCGTTAGCAACAAAGGGTTGGCCAATTTGCCATCATCATGCCCTTTAATCTGCACAATAATCTGACCACGGCCAAAGAAACCATCGGTCTCAATGGCTTTGCGGAATACATCGCGCACATTCAGCCGCTCGTAACATTCCTCAATGGCCTTGATGGCTTCGCTATTGTCATGCTCCCCAACAGATTTGATGGTGATCCATTGACGGGTCATTTCGTTGGCCGTGGTTTCGGTCACGCTGCGGTATTCTGAAATTTGAGCCAGTTCCGACAATTTGGGATAACCGATAAAGCCGGTGCCAAAAAAGAAATCAGCCCCAAAGTTACCTAAGGGGCTGTGGTCCATGGCCATACCGTTGGGGGGTCTAACCCCGGCAGGCAGTTCCGGCGGGCTCAATCCAAATGCCGGCTGCACTACCTGCGATTCAGGTAGCATTCTGGCCGAACGGCGCATTGCTTGACCGCTCAGTTTCTTTTTTTTCTTGCTCATAGTCCGCTCAATACCTTGGGATTGATGTTCAAGCCACCCTGAATCGGAGCGAAGGCCATAATCAGCGCATCAGCACGGTTTGGACTGGGAATGCCCCGCTTTTTCATGTCCTTCTTGCTCTCTGCCCTCACCCGGCCATTTTGATCATAATCCACCCGCGGACGGCTTAATTCCGCCTTGAGATATGCCAAATCCTTCAGGCTGCCAGAGAGGCTGATCAGCTCATCTGCCGGGTAAACATCCCCATACTCGGCCGCACGCCAGGTTTTATAGAACCGGTCACGTACCGCCCACCACGCTTGTGCCTTGATGTTGGCGAACATATCCTTGTTCTTTTTGTCATCGGTGTATTTGGCGTCCGGCTTGTGCACCGAACCTCCGGCATTAAAACCGACCGTTTGCACCTTCCCGCTTTTGCGCTTGAACTGGGCCTTTACACCCGCACCGACCCCGATGCTGTCATAAATGATTTTGTCAACACAATGTTCCTGGCTGTACAAATAGGCTTTATCGGCAGAGTAAATCACATCCTGCCCGCGCCATTCGGCCATATCTACAACCACCGAACCGTGTCGTAGGATTGTGGCATTTGCATCATCGCCCTCATCGGCAACATCAAAACCGAGTATGCGCTGGCCGGCTGCCTGAAAACCCAATTTTTCATGCGCATCAACCGCAGCCTCAATCCAACTGGGTTTGATAATCGCCAGCTCACTGTCGGCCACCGGCTCGCCCAGCCAGATATGACGGTACAAATCCTCGTCGCGTTCTTTGCATTCCAGCATATCGGCCAGCAGCGGCGTTTCGCTGAAATGCGGATTGATGTCGTAATTGGCCTTCAGAATGATGCTGTCTTTTGGCGGATGGACAATGAAGCGCTGATAGGTGTCGTCCAATATGTTTTTCGGGTTGAAGCTCACCCAGATTTCCGCGTTCTTGTCGCCACGGATGGACGGTATCAGCACGTCCCATGAGTTTTTCGTTACCGCTTCGGCCTCCTCCACCCAGCAGATACCCACGCCCTGAATCGATTTGATTTTGGTCACGTTGTTCTTGATACCGTAAAACACAAACTTTGCGCCTGTGCCTTTATGGGTGATGGTTGCCTTCAGAATGTCAAACTCATCTGAGTAGCCCAGCCGATCAATGGTTTCAATCAGCAACTGGTAAACGGAATCATCCAGCGAGCCTTGAAACTCGCGCGCACACAGAATCACCGTGCCAATCCGGCGCGACACCTCCACCGCCAGTTCGGCCAAAAAGTAAGATTTGCCGCTACCCCGGCCACCGTATAGAACCTTGTAACGTGCTTTGCGGATAAGCGGCTTGAAATACGGATTGGCCATGTCGTTATTTGAAAATATCTTCCAGAGACCGACTCTCCACCCTCACACGCATGTCACCGTCCAGCTCCAGCTTGTCGCCGTATTTCTTTGGTGCCAGCTTGGCCGCCTTCCACTTGCGCGCATCAATTTGCAGCTTGGCCTTGGCCACTTCCGCATTGTCGGCAGGCACACTGTCGGCAATCTCGACAATCTCATCGGCAAAACTGTCTGCCTGCTCCTCGCGCGCGTGCGCGTACTGCTCCTGAAATTCGGCATGCTCCGCCAGCCATCGGTGCACCGTACCGCTGGCTGGCATATCCCCAGACACACAAATCGCCCGCAGGCTCATGCCCCGGGCGATCAGTTCGCAAATTTTATCCGCCGTCTCTTGGCTGTAGGTGGTCGGCCGCCCGACCGGGCGCTTTGTTTTGGCCATATCGGGCTTCCTGAAATACAAAAAGCCGCCCAAAGGCAGCCTGAAAACAAAATGAGAAAGTGCCTACACGCAACTTTCTCCGAAATTAGCATATTTTTATCAAAATCCCCCGCTTGTGTCAAGCCCATTTGATGTTTGGCCTGCGGTGGTTTTCGGCGCAGTCTTTCAAAAACAGATTAATCAGCGCCTGATAGGGCATGCCGGTTTCCTCAGCCAGTTGTTTGAAGTAGGCAATGCTGTCCTCGTCCACGCGGATGGTAATTACCTTCTTCAACTGCTTGGCATAGGGGTTTTTCTGCGCTTGGCTGAAATCGTATTCGTTTTTCATATTTGTGCCTCGTATTGTCTGCGTTCGTTGCGCGTGGCCTGCCGGGGAATTTTCCCACTCCTGCAAAAAAGCGGGGTATCCCCCGTCTTGATGGTTAATCCTTCGACGCCTTGTCCAGCAAAGCCAGCCCCGCTGCCGCATCGCCGCGGGCAGCGCGCATTTTAAAGCGCGTTTCTGCGTCAAATTCCGCCAGCATCACCGTAGCCGCCTCGTCCAGCAGCTTATTGATACTCACGCCCCGGGCGCAGGCCAACGCCTTCAGGCGGCTGTGCTTTTCGTCTGAAATACGCAAAGTCATCGATGTCATGATCATTCCTCCAGCAAAGTTTCGGGCAGGCAAATACGCACATTCGGAAATACCAATTCAGCCTGCCTGAAATCCTTCAAGTTCCGGGTAACCAGATAATCCGCACGCCCGGCCACAGCCAGCTCCAGCAGATGGTTATCGCCCTCATCCCGCAGATTGGGCCGCCACAAATAATAAATCCGCGTCCATTCGCTCACACTCAGCAGCGCATCCAAAACGGTATTGCGTTCGGCCCGGCTCAATCGGCCATTGGCAAATACCGCATCACGATTGACCACATCTTCATATTCCGCCAGCAAAGCAGCGCTCACCAGCGGCTGTAAACGGCCTTGCAGGCAGGCGGCCAGCAAACGGCTGGACGGCACAGAGCCGAGACAGGCCGCCACCAGAATATTGGTATCTAACACAACTCTCATGCCTGTATGCTACCGCATACGCCACCACAAAGGCAAGGCTACTTGCAGGGCTTGTACTGGCTAAAGCCCCGCATTGCGGGGCTGTGGGTTAAAAGGGGTTCAGCTGGCGGTAGCGCTGTTTTGTATGGTAGTCGCCGTCCCACGGGAAGTAGTGGAAATAGCTGCTGCCGGGCAAGGTAACGACGGCTTTGCGTTCGGCCACGCTGCGGATGGCTGCACAGGCGCTGGCGGCATGGTCATAGATGCCGGCGGCCAGCCGGCGGTTGATGCCATGCAGGGCTTCGTGGTGGCACAGGATAAATTCGGCGCAAAACAGACCATGCCACAGGGCGTTTTTGAGGTTTGCCATGTCGGCTTCCATTCGCAGGGAAACTTCCGGGGCGTCTTGGATGCTGGCGAGGAAATTCAGCGCGGTTTGGAATTGGCTGGCACCGATTTGCTCGTAGCTGGGTACGTCCATAAAGCGGTGCAGTTTGGCATACACGGCCTGACTGGTTTCGCCGGTTCTTCCGCAGCGCTCTTTCACGGCCTTGCGGATTTGTTCGCGCTCCCATTCGGTCAGCCAGCGATCAAGGTGCAGTTCGTAGCGGCCGGTTTGGCGGATGGTGGGCAGCACTTCTGCCGTTACCCATTTGCGAAACTGCTTC
>JBHAET010000126.1:0-19836 GCA_041855705.1 Neisseriaceae bacterium | reverse complement strand
TCGGCACCCAGATGCTGGCCAAAGGGCATGATTTTCCGCGCCTGAACCAGGTACTGGTGCTGGATGCCGACGGCAGCCTGTACAGTGCCGACTTCCGGGCACCGGAGCGGCTGTTTGCCGAATTGATGCAGGTGGCCGGCCGGGCCGGCCGGGCCGATGCGCCGGGACAGGTGCTGGTGCAGACCCGCTGGCCGGAGCATGCGGTGTTTCAGGCCTTGCGGGCGCAGGATTATGCGCGGTTTGCCGATGCCGAGTGTGCGGCACGGCGCGAATTGGGTCTGCCGCCGTTTGCTCACATGGCTGCCGTGCGTGCCGATGCGCCGCAGTCGGCCGAAGCGGTGGCATTTTTGCGCGCCGTGCTGGCGGCACAGCAGGGCGACGGGTTTGCACCGCCGCCGCAGGTGCACCAGTTTGGCCCGGTGCCGATGCTGATGGCGCGTCTGGCCGGCCGCGAACGGGCGCAGGTGTTTGTGGAAAGCACCGACCGGCGCGCCCTGCACCGCAGCCTGGCCTTGTGGCGGCAGCTGCTGCTGCATTTTGAAAAAACAAACCGAAACATAAGGTGGTCGATTGATGTGGATCCGGCGGAATTGTAGCCTGTGGCTGGGGGTGTGGCTGTGTACCGTGTTTCAGGCAGCCTGGGGGCTGGATTTTGGGCGCATGCGTCCGGAAGAAGTGGCGGTGTATGTCGCCGATGCCGACAGTGGCGCGGTTTTGGTGGCGCACCGGGCCGATGCCAGCATGAATCCGGCATCGACCATGAAGCTGGTTACCACCTTCGCCGCCTTGCGCGCACTGGGACCGCAATACCGCTGGCGCACCGAATGGAAAAGCGATGCGCCGGTCAGCGGCGGTGTGCTGCAAGGCGATCTGTACTGGTTGGGCAGCGGCAATCCGGTGTTCGACCAACCGGACATTCAGGACATGCAGGCGCAGCTGCGCCTGGCCGGCATCCAGCACATCGGCGGCCGGGTGGTGCTGGATCGCAACCACTGGCGGGAGCAGGCGAAAGCAGAGGGATTTGAAGCCGATGAGGGCGAATTGTTCGTCACCCCGCCCGACCCGCACATGGTGGCCTATAAGGTATTGTGGGCAACGGCGGGTGTCGGTGCCGACGGCAGTCCGCAGTTTGTCACCGAACCGCCGCTGCCGGGTGTGCTCCACGACAATCAGGTGCGCTGGCGCAGTGGTGCGGTTCGCTGCGGCCGTTTGGCCAATCATGTGCGCATTGCTTATCAAAACGGCGTGCTGCAATTTGCTGGTCATCTGCCGGCCGCTTGCACCGGTGAGAAAATGCATGCCAACATCATGGGCGCACCCGAATTTGCGCGGGCCAGTTTTCGCGGCCAATGGCTGGCATCCGGCGGCAACGATGTCGGTTTTGCCGAAGGCACCACTCCGGCCGGCGCACGGCTGCTGGCGCTGCACCATGCCAAACCGTTGAGCGCCATATTGGCCGACATGAACATGTTCTCCAACAACCTGATTGCGCGCAGTGTGTTCATGCAAATCGGCAGAGAGCGTAACGGTGGCGACAGTCTGCACAACGCCCATGTCGCGGTGCGCCGCGAACTGGTGGCGGCCGGTTTGGATGATGAGGCGCTGGTGTTGGAGAATGGTTCCGGCCTGTCGCGGCGCGAGCGGCTGACGGCCCGGTTTTTGGGGCAGATGCTGCAACGGGCGTGGCACAGTCCGTGGCGCGATGATTTTGTCGCCGGCTTGCCGGCTGCGGGTGACAGCGGCACCCTAAAAACCCGCCTGCGCCAGATGGGACCCGGTTTGCGCCTGAAAACCGGCACCTTGAATAATGTGCGTGCACTGGCCGGTTACTGGCTGGCGCAACAGCCGGGCCAGCGCAATCTGGCGGTGGTGGTGCTGGTCAATGCCGAAGGCAGCGGCGGCTACCTGGCGGACCTGGACCGTTTGACTGCAAACCTGGTACAGAAGGCACGCGGGCTTGAAAATGTGCAACCTTAGCCTCATATGGTGCGGCAGCCTGTTTTGATGCCGCGCACGACCGTCTTGGATGGCGGGCGTATCGGAACCCTGTTTAACCCCCTGTTTGAGCAAGGAGCAGTACCATGCCGCAGATTACCCTGTACAGCACCGCTTATTGTCCGTATTGCGACATGGCCAAAAACCTGTTGCGTCAAAAAGGGGTGACCGAAATCGACGAAATCCGGATTGATGCCGACCCGGCGCAGCGTGAAGCCATGATGGCCCGCACCGGCCGCCGTACCGTGCCGCAAATCTACATTGGGGAAACCCATGTGGGCGGTTTTGACGATTTGGCCGCCCTCAACCGTGACGGCAGGCTCGATGCCCTGCTGCGCAGCTGATTTTTTTTACCCACCCTTCTGCTAGGAAAAACCATGAGCGAAGAAACCCAAGCCCCCGAAGCCCAACCGGTCTTCAGCATTGAAAAACTGTATTTGAAAGATTTGTCGCTGGAAGTGCCGCACGCACCGCGCATTTTCCTGGAAAACGGCGAACCCGAAGTCGAAATGCGGGTGGCCACCGAAAGCACCAAGCTGGAAGACGAATTCTACAATTGCGCCATCACCGTGACCGTGACCGCCAAACTGGGCGACGGCAAGGTGATGTTCCTGAACGAAGTCACCCAAAGCGGTATTTTCCGCATCGCCCACATGGCGGAAGAGGACATCCAGCTGCTGCTGGCGGTGGCCTGCCCCAACATCCTGTTTCCCTATGCCCGCGAAACTGTGTCCAGCACCATCACCCGCGCCGGCTTCCCGCCGGTGTTGCTGGCGCCGATCAATTTCGAGGCCATGTACCAGCAACAGCAGCAACAGGCCGGTAACGCCTGATGGGGCAGGCTGCCTGAACAGGCCAACTGCCGCCAACAACAGCAGCGTATCGGGATGCGCTGCTGTTGTTATTTTTACGGTGCGGTAGGATGGCGTAAACTGATGCCGCAAATCATCGCGTTGAGACCTTTGCAAAACCCCCATCTGCGGCGCATTTGAAGCGTTGTGCGCTGCTCGCTCGCTTGCCTAAGCTCATGTTATGTCTGCACTCGCTGCGCTGCTACGCCTTGAACTGCATCCCCATCTGGAGGTTTTGCAAAGGTCTCGTTGTGTACCGTCTTTGAAAGACAGCACGGAATAAACCTTCATCAAAACAACCGACGCATACTGCATCAGCGCCAAACCCCATGAGACCTTGGCAAACCCCCCATCTGCGGCGAATTTCTTCGTTGTCAGTTTATACCCTTATAGGGCACTGCTCGCTCGTTTGCCTAACGCTATGTTATGTCTGCACTCGCAGCGTGGTCTACGCCTTGAACTGCATCCACATCTGGATATTTTGCCAAGGTCTCCCTATGGCAATGGCTTGGCATTTTGATCACCAGCAAACCGGCAACCGGCCAACCCGACGGACATGGCAGGCCAAGACCAGTGGCGGCTGCAGATGGAGTGGGACGGCTGGCGAAAACGGTTTCATTGCGTGCGCCGCACACCCTCGGCGCAAAGCCCAAGAAAGGAAAACCATGCAATCCGCCCAATGGCTGCCGGCCGCTTGGCTTTGCCCTGTGCTGGCAGCCTGTTCGCCGTCTGCGCCACCGGCCGATTTGTGCCGCTACATTCCCGCAGGCACGCGCGCCTTTGCGCTGGAGGGCGATCCCGCGCTCGCCATGGACAACGCAATCAACACCCTGAGTCTGGATACGCGCCGGCATGGAGACGAAAAGCGCAAGCACTGCGGGCAAAGTCTCACTGCCGAAGCAGGTGTGGATGATGCTGCCATTGTTGCTGCAATGCAGAAAACGTTGGGGCCGGACTGGCAATACCGCCGTGATTACCCAAGCCATCACGCCGACATCCGCATTTATCTTTGGCAAAGCGGCGGCCATGCCCGGTCCGTGCAATACTACGCCCTTGTCAGCCATCAGAAAATCATCAACCCGCAAGATGAGCCGCAAAACGCCATCCGCCCGCTGGAAACCGTCTATATCTCCGAATGAGCGGTATGGACCATAACGCGGATTGGTGCCGCTTGGCGGTGACCGGTTGTGCCAAAGTGCTGCCAGCCGTGTTCGCAGACAAACGCATCTGCGGGCATGTCGTGCGCTTCGGTATCCAGTTGCTCGACTTGTTGGCAGGCAAAGCCGGCCGCCACTGTGTACGGGCGCAGGCGGTGGCGGGTGTGGGCCAGGGTGGTGTCGTAATAGCCGCCGCCCTGGCCCAGCCGGTAGCCGCGACGGTCAATGCCCACCATCGGCAATACCAGGGTGTGCAATTGATGGGCGCGGATTTTGCGGCCGGCAAACTGCGGAATTGCCGGCCCTTGCCGGCTGCCGTGCCGTTCGCGGGTGTGTGCGGCATGGGGCGTAAACCACAGTCGGCGGCTGCCGGCTTCGATGTAGGGCAAATACAGGGCGCAGGCGCGGTGTTGTGCAACCGCAAACAAGGTGTGCAATGAAAGTTCGCTGCCCACGGCCCAATACAGCGCCACCCGTTTGCCACGGCGCAGCAGCGGTTTGAGCTGGCGGCAGATGCGCTCGCTGGCACGGCGGCGTTGCGTGCCGCGCAACTGCAGGCGGGCCTGGCGCAGTTGGCGCCGCAAAATGTTTTTGTCGTGGATGACAGTGTTCATGACAGGCGTGGGGTGTTTGGATTGGGTGGGTTGTCGGGATGCCAAGGCTACCGCAAGCCGTTGCCGCCGGCAATCTTGCGGCCCAAGCCGGTTTGCCGATAGGGCATGTTTTCAGGTAGCCTTGCCCTTTTGGCATTCGGCAGGCGGCGTTGCGCGATGTGGTACATTGTTTTGATTGGTTATCTGTTTGTGACCGTACTGTTCAGTGCGGCCCAGCCCACTTTGGCCCGGGCGCTGATCTATTTGGTGTTCTGGTCGGTTTTGCCAACCGTGTTCGCTTTTTGGGTGGTGAAAATCCGTCGCCGCAACCGCACCCAGCCGCCGGAATGAGCCCTTTGCAAAACCGCCAGATGTGGATGCAGTTCCAGGCGTAGACCACGCTGCGAGTGCAGACATAACATAGCGTTAGGCAAACGAGCGAGCAGCGCACAACGCTTCAAATGCGCCACAGGTGGGGGGTGCAAAGGTCTCCGGAATGGGATTTTTGCCGCTGCCGTGGGTCGCGGCGGCATCCGTGGGCGGTGCTTGTGTTTGGGCGGTGAAACGTGTATCATGCTGCGGCTTTTGTTTCAAAAGCTTTTTTTTGATGGCCGACACACATTGAGATGTTATGTGTCTGACCGGGCCGGCATGTGGCGAATACGCATGTCTGTGGGCTGTCGGTTGGGCGTAGTGTGTGGATGGGCCGTGTTTTTTCTGTTGTTTGAATATGCTCGCACCACTGCCAAAGGGTGCCCGTTTGCGGATGGGTTCTGTGCAGTTGGTGTCAGGCTTAACCCTTTGTTTAAGGATGAATCATGTCTCAAGTGACCATGCGTCAAATGCTGGAAGCCGGTGTCCACTTCGGCCACCAAACCCGTTACTGGAATCCGAAAATGGCCGAGTACATTTTCGGTGCCCGCAACAAAATCCACATTGTGAACCTGGAAAAAACCCTGCCGCTGTTTCTGGAAGCGCAGGAAGTGGTGCGCCGTTTGGCGGCCAACAAAGGCACCGTGCTGTTTGTCGGCACCAAACGCCAGGCACGTGAAATCGTGCGCGAAGAAGCCAGCCGCGCCGGTGCGCCGTTTGTGGATCACCGCTGGTTGGGCGGCATGCTGACCAACTACAAAACCGTGAAACAGTCGATCAAGCGTCTGGAAGAGAAGGCCGCCGCACTGGAAGGCGCTGCTGAAGCCGGTTTCAGCAAAAAAGAAATTCTGGAAATGCAGCGCGAAGTGGCCAAGCTGGAGCGCTCTTTGGGCGGCATCAAGGACATGAAAGGCCTGCCGGATGCGATTTTTGTGATCGATGTCGGCTACCAGCACGGTGCTTTGGTGGAAGCGGCCAAACTGGGCATTCCGGTGATTGGCGTGGTGGATACCAACAATAGCCCTGAGGGTGTGAAGCACGTGATTCCGGGCAATGACGATTCGGCCAAGGCCATCCGTCTGTACTGCCGCGGCATTGCCGATGCTATTTTGGAAGGCAAGGCCCAATCTCTGCAGGAAGTGGTTCAGGCAGCCCAGGCCGCCGAAGCCCAAGCGGCCGAATCTGCCGCACAGTAATCCGAAAGGGGCGTTGGCCCCTTTTTTCAGG
The DNA here is from genome assembly GCA_041855705.1 of Neisseriaceae bacterium. Taxonomy (GTDB): domain Bacteria; phylum Pseudomonadota; class Gammaproteobacteria; order Burkholderiales; family Neisseriaceae; genus JALJZY01. The sequence continues at coordinate 13,641 of JBHAET010000126.1, read as the reverse complement.
CAGCCTGAGCACGCGTTGCCGGCTGCCGCTTGCGAACAATGAATGGAAGGAACTGAAACATGGCTGAAATTACCGCCAAAATGGTTGCCGATTTGCGTGCTGCCACCGGTTTGGGCATGATGGAGTGCAAAAAAGCGCTGGTGGAAGCCGAAGGCAACATCGAGAAGGCCGAAGAAATCCTGCGCATCAAGTCCGGTGCCAAAGCCGGTAAACTGGCCGGCCGTACCGCTGCTGAAGGCGTGTTGGCCTATGCCATCAACGGCAATGTGGGTGCGCTGGTGGAAGTGAACTGCGAAACCGATTTTGTGGCCAAAGATGCCGGTTTTGTGGCCTTTGCCAACTCGGTTGCCCAAACTGCGGCCCAGCAAAAGCCTGCCGATATCGAAGCATTGAGCGCTTTGGTGGAAGAGGAGCGCAAGGCCATCATCGCCAAACTGGGCGAGAACATGTCGGTGCGCCGTTTCGAAGTGATCGAAACCGGCAACAGCCTGACCGCCTACATCCACGGTGCGCTGGCCACCGAAGGTGTTTTGGTTGAGTACAAGGGTTCAGAAGACATTGCCCGCAAAGTGGGCATGCACATCGTGGCGGCCAAACCGCAATGTGTGTCCGAGGCCGAAGTGGATGCCGAAACCGTGGAAAAAGAGCGCCACATTTACACTCAGCAAGCCATCGAGTCCGGCAAGCCGGCTGATATTGCCGCCAAAATGGTGGAAGGCCGCATCAAGAAATTCCTGGCCGAAATCACCCTCAATGGCCAGGCTTTCGTGATGAATCCGGACCAGACCGTGGCACAGTTTTTGAAAGAAAACGGTACCGAAGTGCTGCGTTTTGTACGTTACAAAGTGGGTGACGGTATCGAGAAAAAAGAAGTCGATTACGCCGCCGAAGTGGCCGCTGCCGCCAAGGTATAAGCCATGACATGCAAAAGCACTCTGGGTTCAGACCGCTGAATCGAGAGTGCTTTTTTACAGCTTGAGACCTTTGCAAAATGGCTGGATGTGGATGCAGTTCGAGACGTGGCCGCACAGCGGGCGCAGACATGCCAAATCGACAGGCAAACAAGCAGGCAGTGCACAACGCTTCAAATGCGCTGCAGATGGATATTTTGCAAAGGTCTCGGCCGGCGCTAGCAAACCCGGCTGTTGCCGCCGCCGTTTTCCGTGGATTTTATTTCCTTCCGTCATAACGTGTTAACAGAAAGTCTTGTGATGAGTGCTCCCAAATACCAACGTATCCTGCTCAAACTCTCCGGCGAAGCCCTGATGGGTGACGACGCCTTTGGCATCAACCGCGACACCATCATGCAAATTGTCGGTCAGGTCAAGGAAGTGGTCGATATGGGGGTGGAAGTGGCGGTGGTGGTCGGTGGCGGCAATATTTTCCGCGGCATGGCGCAATCGGCCAAAGGCATGGACCGGGCCACCGCCGACTACATGGGCATGATGGCCACCGTGATGAATGCCCTGGCACTCAAAGAGGCTTTCGAAAGCTTGGGTGTGACCGCGCGCGTACAGTCGGCGCTGTCGATGCAGGCGATCACCGAGACCTATGCCCGGCCCAAGGCCATCCAGTATTTGGAGGAAGGCAAAGTGGTGATATTCGCAGCCGGTACTGGCAATCCGTTTTTCACCACCGATACCGCCGCCGCCTTGCGTGGTGCGGAAATGAATTGCGACATCATGCTCAAGGCCACCAATGTGGACGGGGTGTACAGCGCCGATCCGAAACAGGATCCGAATGCCACCCGTTATCAGACGGTAACCTTTGATGAGGCGATCAGCCGCAATCTGAAAGTGATGGACGCCACCGCTTTTGCCCTGTGCCGCGAGCAGAAGCTCAACATCGTGGTGTTTGGCATCTTCAAGAACGGTGCCTTAAAGCGTGTGATTGCCGGTGAAGACGAGGGCACCTTGGTGCATGTTTGATTTGATACGGTTGGAAGCATCGGCAAGATAAGGTAGTATGCGCGCTGAATGCGGTTTCAGGTAGCCTAGGGCTACCTGAAACGGAACCCCATGCCAAGGAAGCAGATGATGATTAACGAGATTCAAAAAACCGCCGAAGACAAAATGCACAAGTCGCTGGAAGTGCTGCGCGACAATCTGGCCAAGGTGCGCACCGGCCGCGCCCACGCCGGCCTGTTGGACCAGGTGGAAGTGGAATATTACGGCACGCCGGTGCCGGTGAGCCAGGTGGCCAATGTCACCCTGCTGGATGCGCGCACCATTGGTGTCAAAGTGTATGAGAGCAATATGGCCGCTGCGGTGGAAAAGGCGATTCGCGACTCCAACCTGGGCTTGAACCCGGCAGCGATGGGCGATGTGATCCGGGTGCCGATGCCGATGCTGACCGAAGAGCGGCGCCGTGACCTGATCAAAGTGGTGCGTGCCGAGGCCGAAGACGGCCGGGTGGCGATCCGCAATGTGCGCCGCGATGCCAATAACGACTTCAAGCGCTTGCTCAAGGACAAGGAAATCACCGAGGACGAAGCGCGGCGCGGAGAAGAGAACATCCAGAAAACCACCGACAAATACATTGCCGAAGTGGACAAGCTGTTGGCCACCAAAGAAGAAGACCTGATGGCGATTTAAGCGCCATACCCCGGCGGTGGTGCCGCACAGCGTGCCGGTACCGCCGTTCCATTTTGGCCTTTGGGCAAAGGATTCGAGCAGTTGAGCAGCAGTACACAAAGCGTGCCGGCACACACCGCCATTCCGCGCCACATTGCCGTGATCATGGACGGCAACGGCCGCTGGGCCAAAAAGCGGTTGTTGCCGCGCATTGTGGGTCACAAAAAAGGATTGTCGGCGCTGGAAGCGCTGACCGCCGAATGCGTGCGCCTGGGGGTGGAATACCTGACCGTATTTGCCTTTTCCACCGAAAACTGGCGCCGCCCCAGTGACGAAGTCGGTTTTCTGATGAACCTGTTTTTGCAGTCGTTGCAAAAACAGGTGCGCCGCTTGCACGACAACGGTTTGCGTTTGCAGGTCATCGGCGAGCGCAGCCGGTTTGCGCCGGAAATCGTGGCCGGCATTGAGGCAGCCGAGGCGCTGACCGCAGCCAACACCGGCCTGACCCTGACCATCGCCGCCGATTACGGCGGCCGCTGGGACATTTTGCAGGCAGCCAACCGTGCGCTGGCTGCCGGCCATGCGCCGTTGACCGAGGCGGCGCTGGCGCCGTATCTGTCGCTGGGGCAGGTGCCGGAGCCGGATTTGTTCATCCGCACCGGCGGCGAACAGCGGGTCAGCAATTTTCTGCTCTGGCAACTGGCGTATGCCGAACTTTATTTCACCGATGCGTTGTGGCCCGATTTTGATGCCGCCCAGCTGCAACAGGCCATTGCCTCCTATCAGTCGCGCGAACGCCGTTTCGGGCGCACTTCCGAACAACTGCCTCTTGAGCAGCAGCGGCCGTAAATCATGTTAAAACAACGTATTCTGACCGCCCTGGTGCTGCTGCCGCTGATGATAGGCATGCTGTTTTTTGCCGGCGAGCGCCTGTGGGCAGCCTTTGCCGGTTTGATTGCGTTGCTGGCACTGTGGGAATACGCCCGCATTTGCCGCATGCGTCCTTGGCACAATGCCCTGTATCTGGCGGCCAGCCTTCTGCTCGGTTGGTATCTGTATCACACCGGATTCCGGATGAGTCCTTGGCAGCATGCCTTGGTATTGGTGTTCTGGCTGCTGCTGGTGCCCTTGTGGCTGAAATTCAAATGGACGGTGAAAGCCGATTTGTGGGGCGTATTGCTGGGCTGGCTGCTGCTGCTGCCGTTCTGGCTGGCCTTGATCAGCCTGCGGCCCAACAGTGCGGCCGCAGGCTACCTGCTGGCGGTGATGGGCATGGTGTGGATTGCCGATGTGGCCGCTTATTTTGTTGGCCGCGCCATCGGCCGGCGCAAGCTGGCGCCCACCATCAGTCCCAATAAAAGCTGGGAAGGGGCGGCCGGCGGCATGGTGTGTGTGATTGCCTATGCCGTGCTGTTGCAGCAAAACCAGTGGTTTGCGGTCAATCTGCCGCTGTGGCAAACCGTGCTGGTGGCCGCGGTGCTGACCGCCGTCAGCGTGTGTGGTGACTTGTTGGAAAGTTGGCTCAAGCGTGCCGCCGGCATCAAAGACAGCAGCCGTTTGCTGCCCGGCCACGGCGGAGTGTTTGACCGCATCGATTCGCTGATTGCGGTGTTGAGCGTGTATGCGGCCCTGTTGGCTTGGTTTACCCTGAAAGTGGTGTCTGTATGAGTAGCTTGTCCCTGACCTTGCTCGGTTCCACCGGCAGCATCGGTGTGAGTACCCTGGATGTGATTGCCCGTCATCCCGACCGCTTCCGCGTGTTCGCGCTGACCGGCCACCGGCAGGTGGAAAAACTGGCCGAGCAGTGCCAGCAGTTCAGGCCGCATTATGCGGTGGTGGCCGATGAAACCGCGGCCCAGGCTTTGCGCCAGCGGCTTCAGGCAGCCTCGGTGAAAACCGAGGTACTGTTTGGCGATGAAGCCTTGTGTCAGGTGGCGGCGAGCAGTGAAACCGATGCCGTGATGGCGGCGATTGTGGGGGCGGCCGGTCTGCTGCCGACTTTGGCGGCGGCCAAGGCCGGCAAAACCATTTACCTGGCCAACAAGGAAACCCTGGTGGTGGCCGGTGCCCTGTTCATGCAGACTGTCCGCCAGCACGGTGCCCGGGTGTTGCCGGTGGACAGCGAGCACAATGCCATTTTCCAGGTGTTGCCGCCGGATTTTGATGGCGATTTGGATGCCGCCGGTGTCGAATCGCTGGTGCTCACTGCTTCGGGCGGCCCATTTTTGCACACCGATTTGCGTGAATTTGCCCGCATCACGCCGGCGCAGGCGGTGCAACATCCGAACTGGAGCATGGGGCAGAAAATTTCGGTCGATTCGGCCACCATGATGAACAAGGGCCTGGAACTGATTGAGGCTCACTGGCTGTTTGGGGCTGCACCGCAACGGCTGGAAGTGGTGATCCATCCGCAGAGCATCGTTCACAGCATGGTGCGCTACAATGACGGTTCGGTGTTGTCGCAAATGGGTTTGCCCGACATGCGCACGCCGATTGCTTATTGCCTGGGTTTGCCGGAGCGGATTGATGCCGGCGTTGACAAGCTGGATTTTGCCCGCATCGGTGCACTGACGTTTGGCCGCCCCGACTTTGTGCGTTTTCCCTGTTTGCGACTGGCCTATGAGGCGATGCAGGCCGGCCACGCCGCTCCCTGTGTGCTCAATGCCGCCAACGAAGTGGCGGTGGCGGCATTTTTGGCCAAGCGCATCGGCTACCCCGATATTGCCGCTGTGGTCGAACATTGTTTGAACAATCATGGCCACCAGCGGGCCGATGATTTGGAAGCGCTGCAGGTGCTGGATGCGCAGGTGCGTGCGGCGGCCGGTGTTTGGGTGCGCAACCACTTTCGAGTGCTGCAGGATTGAACTTGCTGGCGCATTGTGTTGATTGGCAGGCTGCCTGAAAGCAGTTTTGCCCATAAGGATGTTTGTTTTGCTGACCCTGTTTGCGTTTGTCACCGCCATTGTGATTCTGGTGAGCCTGCACGAATTCGGCCACTATCTGGTGGCGCGGTGGTGCGGGGTGAAGGTATTGCGTTTTTCGGTGGGGTTCGGCAAGCCGTTTTTCACCCGCAAGCGAGGCGATACAGAATGGTGCTTGGCGCCGATTCCGCTGGGCGGCTATGTGAAAATGGTCGATACCCGTGAAGGCAATGTGGCCGAGGCCGATTTGCCGTATGCGTTTGACCGCCAGCATCCGGCCAAACGCATTGCCATTGTGGTGGCCGGCCCGCTGACCAATTTGTTGCTGGCGGTGCTGCTGTATGGCGCCAGTTTCAGTTTCGGGGTCACCGACATCCGGCCCTGGGTGGGGACGGTGGACCCCGCATCCGTGGCCGCCAAGGCCGGTTTCCAGCCCGGTGACCGCATCCGCTCGGTGAACCAAAAACCGGTGGCCGACTGGGGCAGTGCCCAGACCGAAATCATCCTCAATCTGGATGCCGGCAAGGTGGTGGTGGCGGTGGAGACTGCTGCCGGCGAGCCGGCCGAGCGGGTGTTTGACATTGCCAACACCGCCGAATCGGCGGCAGTGGCGCGCAACAGCGGCGACATTGGCATGGTGCCCTATAAGATTACCAACCGCATCGGAGTGGTTGAGCCGGGCGGTGCCGCCGCTGCCGCCGGACTGAGGGTTGGCGATGAATTGTTGGCCATTGATGGCCGGCCGGTGGCCACCTGGAGCGACTGGGTGGAGCAGGTGCGCGCCAGTGCCGGCCGCAAGCTGACAGTGACCTATTCGCGCGACGGGGTGACGCAGCAAACCGAATTGCGCCCGCAGTCGGCCAATGAAAACGGCCAGATCATCGGCCGGGTGGGGGTGGGGGCCCAGCGGGACAAGGCATGGGATGCGCAGATTCGCCACCGCTATGTACCGGACATCGGTACGGCATTTGCCATGGGGGCACAGAAAACCTGGGATTATTCGGTACTCACCTTGCAGTTTTTCGGCAAGCTGTTGCTGGGCCAGGCCTCGGTCAGCCACATCTCCGGCCCGCTGACGATTGCGGATGTGGCCGGCAAAACCGCGGCCATCGGTTTGCAAAGCTATATTGAATTTTTGGCACTGGTCAGTGTCAGTCTGGGCATTCTCAATTTATTGCCGATACCGGTACTGGATGGTGGGCATTTGCTGTATTATGCGCTCGAATGGCTGCGCGGCCGTCCGGTCAGCGAGCGTGTGCAGCAAATCGGCCTGCGTTTGGGTTTGACCCTGATGCTGATGCTGATGCTGGTGGCCTTTTTTAACGACATTACCCGTTTGTTTGGATAGCACATGAAATTGAAACACCTTACCGCCGCCGTGATGGCACTGGGTTATTCCGCCGTGGCACTGGCTGCTGCGCCATTCACCATTCAGGACATCCGCGTTGAAGGCCTGCAACGCACCGAGCCGGCCACCGTATTCAGCTATCTGCCGGTCAAAGTCGGCGACACCTTCACCGATGCCCAAGGTGATGAAATCATCAAAAACCTTTATGCTACCGGCATGTTTGACGATGTGCGGGTGGAAACCCTGGGCAACGAAGTATTGCTGACTGTGGTGGAACGGCCATTGATCAGCAGCCTGAACGTGACCGGCGGCAAATTGCTCAGCAACGACACCATCCGCAAGAATCTCGATGCTTTCGGTTTGGGCGTGTCACGCCCGTTCAATCAGGCGACCTTGAACCAGGCAATCACCGGTTTGCAACAGGAATATCGCAACCGCGGCAAACATGCGGTGCGCATTACCCCGGAAGTGACCCGGCTGGAGCGTAACCGGGTGGCGATTGACCTGAAAATTGACGAAGGGGTGACCACCACCATCACTGAAATCAATTTCAACGGCAACGAACGCTATTCCGACCGCACCTTGCGCAACCAGATGTCATTGAGCGAGGGTGGGCTCTTCACCTGGATTTCCAAAAGCAACCGTTTTTCGGAAGAGAAATTCCGCAGCGATTTGGAAAATATCAATAATTTCTATCACAACAATGGTTATTACGATTTCCGCATCACCGATGTCGATGTGGCGATGAATGAAGAGCAGACCAAACAGACCATTCGCATCGACGTGTCCGAAGGCGAACGGTACCGTTGGGGCAAGGTCAATATTGAGGGGGACACGCGCGAAGTGCCGTCGGAGGAATTGACCAAACTCTTGACCATGAAAGAGGGGCGTTGGTACAACCGCTCGCAAATGATGGACAGTCTGAGCGCCATGCAAAACCGGATGGGCAGTGCCGGTTATGCGTTCAGCCAGATTGATGTGCGGCCGCAGCCCAATACCGAAACCCGGGTGGTGGATTTCACCTTGGTGGTGGTGCCGGATCGCAAGATTTATGTCAACCGCATCAACATCAGTGGCAACAACAAAACCCGAGATGAAGTGATCCGCCGTGAATTCAGGCAGATGGAAAGTGCGCCGTATGATTTCAGCAAAATCCAGCGTTCCAAAGAGCGGGTTGATCAGTTGGGCTATTTCGACAACGTCCAGGTGGATGCACGGCCAGTGAGCGACACCCCGGATCAGGTCGATCTGGATGTGAACCTGCAAGAGCGTTCTACCGGTTCGCTGGATGTGGCTGCCGGTTGGGCACAGGATGATGGTTTGGTATTGTCGGCAGGTGTGGCGCAGGACAATCTGTTCGGTACCGGCAAATCGGTGAGTGCGCGCATTTCTAATGCCAAGGTCAGCAAAACTGCCTCATTATCGTTTACCGATCCTTATTTCACCCCCGATGGCGTTAGCTTGGGCTATGACATTTATTACCGGATGTACAATCCGAATGAATCAGACAGCAATCCACTCGACTATAAAACAACAACTTATGGTATTGGTGCCCGCATGGGGGTGCCGGTCACCGAATACGACCGGGTCAATTTCGGTTTGGGTGTCGAGCATTTGGGTGTCAAGCTGTACGAATACCCGCCGCAGCGCTATGAGCAGTTTGTGGCCCAAAACGGTGAAAACAACTGGATTTTGAAAGGCAACATCGGCTGGGGACGCAACAAAACCGACAGCGCCTTGTGGCCGACCCGTGGTTACATTACCAGCGTGAACCTGGATGCCGGTTTGCCGGGCGGCGATTTGCAATATTACAGCCTCTACCATCAGCAAAAATGGTTTTTCCCCTTGAGCCGTCACTTTACCCTGATGCTGGGCGGTGAGATTGGTTATGCTGATGGTTATGGCAAAACCAAGGAATTGCCGTTCTTCCAAGCGTTTTACGGCGGCGGTTTGGGTTCGGTGCGCGGTTATGAAAGCGGCACCCTGGGGCCGAAGTTCTACAACCGTTACAGTGACAATTCCTACAGCAGCACCGTCAGCAGTTATGGCGGTAATTACAAGGCCTACGGTACCGCCGAATTGATGTTCCCCTTCCCGGGCATCAAGGATACCCGTACCGTGCGGCTGAGCGTGTTTGCTGATGCCGGCAGCGTGTGGGACGGCAAAACCTATCAGCCGGGTGCGGGCTCCCCATATAAGACCGCGCACCATTCCAGCTTCAGCAATGAGTTGCGTTACTCGGCCGGGGTGGCGATGACTTGGCTCTCGCCGTTGGGGCCGTTGAAATTCAGTTACGCCTACCCGATCCGGAAAAAACCGGAAGACGAAATTCAGCGCTTCCAGTTCCAGCTGGGCACCACTTTCTAAGCGGATGACGATATGATTTTTTGGATGCAGAAAACCGGGCGTACCCTGTTGTTGGCATTGTGTTTGGGCATGACCTCATTTTCTTGGGCGGCCGATGGCCAGAAACTGGGTTTTGTTGATTTGGGTCGGGTTTACCAGCAGAGCAAACAAGCCGATGCGGTTCAGCAGCAATTGGACAAGGAGTTTGGCGCGCGGCAGGCGGCGTTGGAAAAGATGCGTGAAAACGGACTGGCGTTGAAAGCCGCGCTCGAAAATCCGAAGTTGAATGCTGCCGAGCGCGAGCAGCGTTTGCAGCAAATGCTGAAGATGGACCAGGAATACCGGTTGCAGGCGGCGCAGTTGCTCGAAGAGTACAATTTGCGCCGGCATGAAGAGTTTGTGTCTTTTCAGCAGAACGTGCACCGTGTCATTGCCCAATTGGCACGCCAGCGCGGTTATCATGGTGTGTTGAGCGAGGCGGTGTATTTTGATGCGGCGTATGATTTGACCGACGAAATCATCCGCCAGCTCAACGTACAATAAGGCTGCCTGAATGTACAGCAGCCAACCATGGCAACTCAGTGCCATTTGCCAGGTTTTGGGCGGTGAACGCCGGGGTGGCGATGTCGCCATCCACGGTGTCGCAACACTGGCCGAGGCCGGCGCACAAATGCTCAGTTTCCTGAGCAATCCCAAATTCAAGGATCAGGCTTTGGCCAGCCCGGCTGCCGCATTGATTGTGGCACCGGCTCTGGCCGCTGCCTTTGCGCCAGAGCGCAGCCTGATTGTCTGCAACGATCCGTATTTGTATTTTGCCCAGGTGTTGCAATTATTGTATCCGCCGCCGCCGCCGAGCCCCGGTGTTCATCCGAGCGCGGTGATCGATCCGTCGGCCCGCATCGGTGCCGGTTGCGAAATCGGCCCGCAAGTGGTGGTTGGTGCCGGTGCCGATATTGGTCCGGACTGCCGGATTTTGGCCGGCAGCGTGATTGGCGACGGCTGTGTGCTGGGTACCGGTTGCGTGCTGCATCCGCGGGTAACGCTGTATCCGGGCTGTCGCTTGGGGCAGCGGGTGGTGCTGCATTCCGGTTGTGTCATCGGTGCCGACGGGTTTGGCAATGCGTGGGACAAGCAGCAGCGCCGCTGGCAGAAGATCGCCCAATTGGGCGGTGTGGTGCTGGGTGATGATGTCGAAGTCGGTGCCAATACCACCATCGACCGTGGTGCGCTCAGCGATACGGTGGTGGGCACCGGTGCGCGCATCGACAATTTGGTGCAGATTGCCCACAATGTCAAAATTGGTGCACACACGGCGATTGCCGGCTGTGTCGGCATTGCCGGCAGTGCCGAAATCGGTGATTACTGTATCATTGGCGGTGCCGCCATGCTGGTCGGCCACATTCAGATTGCGGATCACAGCGTGATTGGCGGCGGCACGCTGGTGAGCCACAGCATCCGCGAGGCGGGGCATTATGCCTCGTCCTATCCGCTGCAAAGCCATAAAGACTGGGTGCGCAATGCGGTGCATGTGCGCCATTTGCATGAATTAAACAAAAAAGTCAAACGGTTGGAGCAGGCATTGCCGGCCCGGCCCGAAACACAGGAATAACGTTATGGACCTTCCCCTGCCTTTGGACATCCGTGCCCTGCAAAAACTGTTGCCGCACCGTTACCCCTTTTTGCTGGTGGACCGGGTAACCGATTACGAGGCCCACAAGCACCTGACCGCGATCAAAAACGTGACCGCCAATGAACCGTTTTTTGAGGGCCATTTCCCCGGTTTCCCGGTCATGCCCGGCGTGTTGATCATCGAAGCGCTGGCACAGGCAGCCGGGACCTTGGCGATTTTGAGCAGCGGCGGCCGCAATGACGACGAAATTTATTTTTTTGTTGGCATCGACAATGCCCGCTTTAAACGCCAGGTGGTGCCGGGTGACCAATTGGTGTTTGAAATCGAATTGCTGGTGCACAAACGCGATATTGGCAAATTCAAGGCAGTGGCCAAAGTGGATGGTCAGGTAGCGGCCGAGGCCGAAATCATGTGTGCCAAGCGCAAAGTCGAAAAAGCCTGATTTAGGGCTGCCTGAAAACCGAACCATGGTGGTGCTGTCTGGCGTTCAGGCAGCCTAGGTTGTGTCGTCAGAAAGCGTTGCGGCGGTATTGTTGGTTAAAATCCGCACCTGCGGCGTTCAAAATGCGCGCGAGATGTCCAATCTTGCTGTGCTTTTTGCCTGGCATCTGCAGATTTTCCCTCAAAAATTGCTTCGCTGGCCAATGATCAACAGACTCTGGCGACGGCGACGGGCCGATCCTGTTTTTGCCATGTGCCGGCCTGAATTTCCCAAAAGGACAAACAGATGACCCTGATTCACCCCACCGCCATCATTGACCCCAAAGCCGAACTGGACAGCAGCGTGCAAGTGGGGGCGTATACGGTGATTGGCCCGCATGTCAAGATCGGTGCCGGCAGCGAAATCGGCCCACACGCCGTGATTGAAGGCCACACCACCATAGGCGAGCGCAACAAAATCTTCCAGTTTGCCAGTCTGGGTGCCCAGCCGCAGGACAAAAAATACCGCGGCGAGCCGACCCGCCTGATCATCGGCAATGGCAACACCATCCGCGAATTCACCACCTTCAATACCGGTACCGTGACCGGCATCGGCGAGACCCGCATCGGCGATGACAACTGGATTATGGCCTATTGCCATCTGGCGCACGACTGTGTGGTCGGCAGTCACACCATTTTTGCCAACAACGCTTCTTTGGCCGGCCATGTCACGATTGGTGATTATGTGGTGCTCGGCGGCTATACGCTGGTGTTCCAGTTTTGCCAGATTGGCCCGTATGCCATGACCGCGTTTGCCGCCGGCGTGCACAAAGACGTGCCGCCCTATGTGATGGCTTCCGGCTACCGTGCCGAGCCTGCCGGTCTCAACAGCGAAGGCATGCGCCGCAACGGTTTTTCGCCGGAACAGATTGCGCGGGTCAAGCAGGTGTACAAGATTCTTTACCGCCAGGGCCTGAGCCTGGAAGAGGCCAAAGCCGAGGTGCTGGCACAGGCGGGCAGTACACCGGAACTGGCGGTGTTTGCCGAATTCTTTGCCGCTTCCAGCCGCGGCATCATCCGCTGACCATTGGCAGGCGGTTTACATTGAAAAGCACACACGGCAGCGGCATAAGGCATTAAAATAGCCCCTTTTTGTTCTGGCAGACTGTTGGCTGCCGACCCTGAGGAATTCCGAACATGCTGCTCTGGCTTGCCGAACTGTTCCATCCCTGGATCAGCGGCTTCAACCTGTTTCAATACACCACCTTCCGTGCGGTGATGGCCGCACTCACTTCCCTGGTGTTCTCACTGATGCTGGGCCCGTGGACCATCCGCAAACTGACCGAATTGAAGGTTGGTCAGGCGGTGCGCCATGATGGCCCGCAAACCCATCTGGTCAAAACCGGTACCCCGACCATGGGCGGAACCCTGATTCTGATGGCCATTGCCGTATCCACCCTGCTGTGGGGCAATCTGGCCAATCCCTATGTCTGGATTCTGCTGGCCGTATTGCTGGGCACCGGTGCGCTGGGTTTTTACGACGACTGGAAAAAAGTGGTCTACAAAGACCCCAACGGGGTGTCGGCCAAATTCAAAATGGTGTGGCAAAGCGCGGTGGCGCTGCTGGCCGGTCTGTTGCTGTTTTATACCGCCAGCAATGCGGCCAACAACATCCTGATTGTGCCGTTTTTCAAACAGGTGGCGCTACCGCTGGGGGTTGTCGGTTTTGTGGTGCTCGCCTACCTCACCATTGTCGGTACCTCCAATGCGGTCAATTTGACCGATGGTTTGGACGGGCTGGCGGCCTTTCCGGTGGTGCTGGTGGCCGCCGGCTTGGCGGTGTTTGCCTATGCCACCGGTCACGCCCAGTTTTCACAGTATTTGCAGTTACCGTTTGTGCCCGGCGCCAATGAGGTGGTGATTTTTTGTGCCGCCATGTGCGGCGCCTGTCTGGGTTTTTTGTGGTTCAACGCCTATCCGGCACAGGTGTTCATGGGCGATGTCGGTGCTCTGGCACTGGGCGCGGCCTTGGGTACGGTGGCGGTCATCATCCGTCAGGAGCTGGTGCTGGTGATCATGGGTGGCCTGTTTGTGGTCGAGGCGCTGTCGGTGATGATTCAGGTAGCCTGGTACAAAAAAACCAAGAAGCGCATTTTCCTGATGGCGCCCATCCACCACCATTACGAGCAGAAAGGGTGGAAGGAAACCCAGGTGGTGGTGCGTTTTTGGATCATCACCATCGTTTTGGTGCTGGTGGGTTTGAGCACACTGAAAATCCGTTGATGCCGGCAGGCTGCCTGAAACCATGAATGCTTATACTGCTTTGGGCGGTGAGGCCGGCGTGGCCGCGCTGACCGCCCGTTTTTACGATTTGATGGACAGCAATCCGCAATATGCTGCCCT